>JAUNRD010000047.1 GCA_030535815.1 Clostridia bacterium | reverse complement strand
GAATTCTGGTATTTATTCTGCGCCTTTTTGGTGCTTAATGTGGTTGATTACGTTACAGGTATATTAAAGGCAAGATTTACAAAGACCGAGAATTCCATGAAAGGCTGGCAGGGAATTGTAAAAAAGGTGGGCTATTGGGTGTGCATTGCGATAGGCTTTTTTATCGCAGTATGCTTTACTGAAATGGGGAAGCTTATAGGCATTGATTTAGCTTTTACTGAGCTTTTCGGGTGGTTTACCCTGGCGACGTTTATAATTAATGAAATAAGAAGCATTCTTGAAAATTTAGTTATTCTGGGAGTGGATGTTCCGGAGTTTTTAACTAAAGGACTTGAAGTAGTAAAAATGAGAACGGACGAAAGGGAAAGTATTAATGGAGATTTATGATACACGGTTTAATTGGTCTTCCGGTTTACTGACCAGACCGATTACGAGGAAAATTGTGATTCATCACAGAGCAGGGGACGGAGATGTTTTATCTATTCACAACGCTCATCTGAAAAACGGATGGAGCGGAATAGGATATCACTTTTACGTGAGAAAGGACGGAAGCATTTACCGTGGACGACCTATTGAAAAGATAGGCGCTCACGCTGAAGGAAATAATTTGGATAGTGTGGGAATATGTTTTGAAGGAAATTTTGAAAAGGAAGATATGCAAAAAACACAGGTTGATGCAGGAAAGATGTTGGTTGCGCATATTCAGGAGTGCTACGGGAGAAAATTAGATCTTCTCATGCATAAAGAATTGTCGGCAACATTATGTCCCGGAAAAAAATTTCCTTTTGATAAGATAAAAAGAGTATCCGAAGATGCTGTTGTTTCCAGAATGTTTTCAGACGGAATTATAACACTATCCAATGTGGAAAACTGGGAATTGTTTCTATCAGGAAAAGCACGGCCTAAGGCTGAATATATAAAAACCGTATTAAAACGATATCAGTCAAAGGCTGTGTGAATTTGAAAGGGGTGATGATATTGATCTGAAAAAAACACAGGATGAATGTGCATCCGGTCTGTTTTATGTGATTACAGAATAATGAAATGCAGGATTTTAGTAGATTTATTTTACGGTTAGGAGGAATTTTTCATGAAAAATTATAAAGAGGGATATATGTTCCCGGAAAACAATAAGGCGCTTGCCGGAAATATGAGCAAGGAAGAACGCGACAGCGCTTTTTCCAAGCTTATTCAGAACGAGTATAAAGAACAGTTTCAGGATAGGTTTAACAGGGAGTTTGGCAGAAGGTACAAAGGAATGAAAGAAACAGAAGAGGAGCTTTCATTACTTAAAGAGGCGTTAAAACCGTTGATGGAACGGTATGACGAAAAAGATACGGTTTCTCTGGTAAAGCGCATTCTTGAGGAGATGGGAGAAAAGGCGAAAAAGTCTGTGAATGACCCCGCTGCACTTAAGAAACAGTATGATGAATGGCTTAAGGAGGCGGAGGCTATTAAGAAAGAATATCCGGATTTTGATTTCAGAAAAGAGTTTGAAAATCCTGAGTTCCGTGCAGGACTTAAGTCAGGAGTTCCCATGACTTCTTTATATCGGGCTATGCATTTTGACGAGCTTTCCAAGTCGATTTCTGATAATGCGGCAAAGGCGGCAATTGACAACGTCAGATCCGGAAACGGCAGAATTAAGGAAGTGGGAAGCGAAAATTCGGCATCTGTAAAATCGAAGAAAAATGTCAACGATCTGACGGATGCCGAAATCGAAGAATTTCTTGAAAGAGTACGAAAGGGCGAAAAGATAACTTTCGGAGCATAAATTTATACATTAATGAGCAGAAGAAAACAATTAAACGGAGGAAAATATGAGTACAGAAACAAAAACACTTAATCTTAACACCAATACTATGTCAGGCAACTTAAAGGTTGAAGACAAAACTTTTTATGACAAAACCCTTATACATATGGCAAAGCCTAATCTTATTCACGGACAGTTCGGACAGAAGCGTAATATTCCTAAGAACGGAGGCAGTCACATAGAGTTTCGTAAGTTTACCCCTCTCGGTAAAGCTACTACCCCTCTTACTGAAGGAGTAACACCCGATGGGCAGAATCTTGACGTATCAACCGTTACAGCAACAATACACCAGTACGGCGGATATGTTACCATTTCTGACAACCTTGATATAACAGGGGTTGATCCAGTGGTAACGGAGACACTCAGCCTTATTTCCGACCAGGCTGCGCAGACCATTGATACCGTTGAAAGAGATATTCTTGTTTGCGGAACAAATGTGCAGTTTGCGGACGGAAGCGTTGAAGCAAGAAGCGAACTTACTTCTGAAAACAAGATGACTGTTGATGTGTTAAAGAGAGCGGTGAGAACCCTCAAAATGAACAATACACCTAAAATTGACGGATATTACATTGCCATTATGCATCCTTCCGTGGCCTATGACCTGATGTCAGATCCTGACTGGATTGATGCACAGAAATACACAAGCGCTAACGTAAAGAAAATTTACTTTGGCGAAATAGGAGAAATTGCCGGAGTGAAGGTTATTGAGTCCACAGAGGCAAAAATCTGGAAGGAAGGCGAAATCAGTGTCTATGCAACACTTATTTTCGGTAAGGATGCTTACGGTATAACAGATGTTGATGGGGGCGGTCTTACAACAATAGTTAAAGCGTTGGGCTCTGCAGGAACAGGAGATCCTCTTGATCAGCGTTCTACAGTTGGCTGGAAGGCGTATCATACAGCGGAGATTCTTGTTGAACCTTATATGGTAAGAGTTGAAACTGCATCAAGCTTCAATGACGACGAAAATTGAGTGTAGTAAAACGCAAGAAAGCGTTTTACGGAACGAAGTTTTGCGAGCGTTACCGATGCAGCCAAGTTTTGCGGAGCATTTACTTGGCGTAAATCGGTGTTAAAAGGCGAATAGCCTTTTAGCGAGTGAAACAAAGAATCAAAACCCGAATAGGGTTTTGTGTGATAAACGCAAGAAAGCGTTTATGCGATAAAAATTTCTTAAGTATAGGCGTTTTGTAAAACGCCTATACTGTGAGATTTTTTGAGCAAAAAACTTTCCTTCGACGGGAAGAGTTTTTTACTCAACACGGAACGAAGTTTTGCGAGCCATAGGCGATTTTTACAATCTATGCGATAAAAATTTTCTTAGCCCGTAAAGGGCGTGAAAATTTTTGAGTAAAAAAACAAATCTCTCGATAGATGTTTTTTCTCATAGACGAAAATCGCCGAAGGATGCAGCCAAGTTTTGCGGAGCATTTACTTGGCGTAAATCGGTGTTAAAAGGCGAATAGCCTTTTAGCGAGTGAAACAAAGAATCAAAACCCGAATATGCGATAAAAATTCCCATAGAGCTTTGAAAAGCTCGTAGGAATTTTTGAGCAAAAAACTTGCCTTCGATGGGCAAAGTTTTTTACTCATTAGGGTTTTGTGTGATACACGCAAGAAAGCGTTTATACGTGATACAAGAAAGTCAAAAACAATGGAAAAAGTATATCGGGGATGATCCCCGATATACTTTACGAAAAGAAAAGGAGAGATTTTATTATGGCAACAACCAAAAAGGAAACAGCGAAGACAATAAATACCGAAGTAAAGGCAGCAGAAGATGAAAAGAAGGATTATCTTAATGAAGAAGTGGAAATGATGCTTCATAAGGATGACGGAAGATATAAGGAAGATATTGTGGTTATCTTAAACGGAACAGCGTTGGTTGTTCCCAGAGGAGAAAAGGTTAAGATAAAAAGGAAATATGCAAATATTATCGAGCAGTCTTTAGGTCAGCAGGCCAAGACGGCAGCGAGAATCAGCAATCTTGCGGGCAAAGAATAATCGCATAACTTAAAAAATCGGGAAACGAAGATGCGAACAGGTGAAGGGAGTGAGGTGTTGTGAATGAATGTTGACTATAAAATTACCCGTAAACAACAGGCGTTTATCAACGCAAAAGAGGATGAAGTATTGTACGGCGGTGCCGCAGGCGGAGGAAAAAGCTATGGACAGATTATTGACGCTTTTCTTAAAGCTGTCAAGTATCCCGGCATAAAGCAGATAATTTTCCGTAATTCTTTTCCCGAGCTTAACCGTTCCGTTATACTTACTGCATTATCGATTATTCCGAAAGAACTTTATTCGTATTCTTCAGTTAATCATAAAATGAATTTTGTGAACGGTTCCTTTATAGAATTCGGCTATATCGCAGCAGATTCCGATGTCTCAAATTATCAGTCTGCGGAGTATGATATTGTCCGCTTTGATGAGCTTACACATTTTACGGAATATCAGTATAAGTATATGAGAAGCCGTATTCGAGGTGTAAATAAATTTCCAAAGCAGATGAAATCATCCACAAACCCCGGAAGCAGGGGACATGCATGGGTTAAGGAATTATTCATAACAGCAAAGAAACCCGGAAAACGCTTTGAAAGAGAGGGAAGAAGTTTTATTTTTATTCCTGCACTTGTAACGGAAAATAAATTTCTTATGAAAAGCGACCCCGGTTATATCAAAAGGCTGGAAAGTCTTCCGAGCCATGAAAGAAAGGCACTTTTATATGGAGACTGGGAAATTTTCGACGGCCAGTTTTTTGCCGAATTCAAAAACAATCCCGAGCATTATGAGGATAGGTTTGGAACGCACGTTATAGCTCCGTTTGTTCCTCCGCCGGAATGGACCATATACAGAAGTTTTGACTTTGGCTATGCAAGGCCCTTTTCGGTTGGCTGGTGGGCCATTGACTATGACGGAAGGTTATATCGCATAATGGAGCTTTATGGTTGCAAAAAAGACGAAAGCGGATTTCCGACTGCAAATGTGGGAGTGAAGTGGACTCCTGAAAAAATTTTCGCAAGCGTTTCGGAAACAGAAAAAACTCACCCCTGGCTTAAAGGGAAGGAAATTTTCGGAGTTGCAGACCCTTCTATATGGGATAAGTCAAGAGGAACAAGCGTGGCGGATGTGGCAGAAAAATACGGTGTATACTTTGATAAGGGAGATAATAACAGAATTCCCGGATGGATGCAGGTTCACTACAGATTGCAGTTTGATGAGAACAATATACCCATGATGTACGTATTTTCAAACTGCGAAGGGTTTATAAGAACAATGCCGTCTCTGGTGTTTTCTAAAAATAAGCCTGAAGACCTTGATACAGACGGAGAAGATCACATTGCCGATGAGGTGCGCTATATGTGTATGGCGCACCCCATTGTTCCTGTGGCAGGAGCACCTGCGGAGGTAAAGACTTTTGATCCGCTTTCCGATAATCGAAAAATAGGTCAGTATAATTTTTTGGTTAAAAAATATTAAAAAGCAGAAATGCAGAAAGGAACTTTATGCAGAAAAAAACAAAAGTAAACGAAAAAATATCTGAAGCTAAAGGTATTTTGGAAAAATACAAGCAAGGCAAGGCAAATCTGGAAGCAAGGATTGTGGAAGAGGAAAAAGCATGGAGGCTCCAGATGTGGCAGGGCAGGGACACAGAAACCGGAGTTACGCCTTCAAGTTCCGCATATATGTGGAATGCTGTTGTAAACAAACACGCGGATATGATGGATAACTATCCCATTCCTGCACTGCTTCCCAGAGAAGAATCGGATAAAAACGAAGCTGAAACCCTTACTGATATTGTCCCTGTGATTTTAGAGAGAACGGATTTTGAGGAAACATATTCTTCCGCTCTATGGTATAAGCTGAAGCACGGAACAAGTTGCTTCGGCGTATTCTGGGACCCTAAGGCAGACGGTGGAATAGGCGATATTTCAATATCTAATATTGATCTTTTGCGAGTGTTCTGGGATCCCACTGTTTCGGACATACAGAAAAGCTCCAACTTATTTATATGTGCGGCGGTTGATACAGAGGCTCTTAAAGCGGAATATCCCGAAGCAGATATAAATGGTGAGCGAATTACACTTACAGAGTATGAAAAAGACGACAATGTTGACAGGAGCAATCAGAGTCTGGTTGTAGACTGGTATTATAAAAAGAATGTAGACGGAAAAAGTGTTCTGCATTTTTGCAAGTTTACAGGTGACACCATTTTGTATTCATCTGAGAACGATAAAAACTACAGCAAAAGGGGCTATTACGATCACGGGATGTATCCGGTGGTTTTTGATACATTGTATCCCGAGGAAGACCAGGTAACAGGATATGGAGTTATCAGCGTAACCAAAGATACTCAGAGCTATATTGATTGTCTTGATGCACTTCTGATGAATTATACAAAAAAGGCAACAACGCCAAGATGGTTTAAGAAAAAGGATGTCGGCATTAATGAAGCTGAGTTTTCTGACTGGTCAAAGCCCTTTGTGTCTGTTACGGGAGATATTACGGAAGAAAGATTTCAGCAGATAACAATGAGCCCCATGAGCGGTATTTACTATAATCTTCTGGAACGCAAAATAAATGAGCTTAAGGAAACAATAGGAAACCGCGATGTTAACTCGGGAGGCACTATGGCAGGCGTGACGAGCGGGGCGGCAATTGCAACGCTTCAGGAAGCCGGAAATAAGACGAGCAGAGACGCCATAAAGACAAGCTATCGGGCTTATATCAAGATAATCCGCATGGTGGTTGAACTGATAAGGCAGTTTTATACAACCGAGCGAACCTTCAGAATAGTAAAGCCCAACGAAGGAGAAAAATTTGTATCCTATTCAAACAAGGGAATTACCCTTCAGGATATTAAGGGAGTCGGCGGGAATCTAATAAAGGACAGTGAAGGAATGACGTTTAAGAGAAAACCTGTTTTTGATATAAGTGTAAAGGCGCAGAAGACTAACCCCTATTCAAAGCTCAGTCAGAATGAAACAGCAAGTAACCTGTATAAAATGGGTATTTTTAATCCCGATAATGCCGAGCAGGCAAGCATTATGCTTTCAATGATGGATTTTGAGGGCAAGGATGAGATTGTTGCGAAAATATCTGAGGGACAGACGCTTTTGGGAAATATTGAACAACTTAAGGCAGAAATTGAAAATCTTAAGGGCTTTATTGCAATGCTCCGAGGGGGAGGTGCAGGCGGTATGGGAGGACAGAATACACCTCATCCGTCAGCTTCGCTGCCACCTTCCCCTCAAGGGGAAGGCTTTAAAAGCGGGAATCCTGTGGCGGTGGCGACTAAAGGTGCCGAGAAAGTGGCTCTTAATAATTACGGGCAGACTTTAGCCGGCAGGGCAAATAATGTGAAGGAGGAATAAAAAATGAAAAATCCTTACTATGGGCTTAAAGATAAAGAAAGAGAAGAACTTTATAAAAGAACTTCCGAAGTAAACAAGGCGGGATGGACAGAGGCAAATAAAGCAGGTGACAGTGTACTGGCAGAAGAGTATCATAACAGAGAGGTAGAAAACAACAGACTTTATGATAAGGTTTCCGGAACAAAATCTTCTTACGACCCGGCAACAGGCACATGGACAAAGCGAAACAAGACCTCAGGGGAGACAATTGTGGATGTAGCCGGTGATTTACAGGTGGCAGGAGGCAATAATTCGGGGGAGGTTATTCTGGACTTTGCCAAAACAGCAGACTGGGCAGCGGAAGGCTGGATTGACAAAAAGCCTAAAACTGGTATGGGCGACGGTTTGCTGGAAGCCGGAAGAACAATGGATGCTCCTACAGCTGAAAGACCTGTCATAGCGGATACATTGATATCTGTCGGGGAAGAGGTGACACCGGTAACTAAAAAAACTGCTATAGGCGATGCATTGACATCTGCCGGAAAAGAGATGAGCACATCCGTAAATGCGGCAATGTCTCCATCTCAGGCTGTGCAACCTGAAGTAAAAAAGCCTTCGGCAAGGGAAAGATATGAGAACAGAAAGTTTGAGTATGACCTTGACAGCGACCCGCTGTATCAGGAGTATCTTGCAAGGGTTGCCCGGAACGGGCAGAGAGCAATGGCTGATACCACGGCAAGAAACGCGGCAATGACCGGCGGTATGGCAGGAAGTTATGCAGTTGCGGCGGGAGCTGACAGCTATAACGAATATATGCAGAACGCAAATGCGGTGATTCCGGAGCTTTACGCCCTTGCTTACCAGAAATATCAGGACGAGCTTACCAGAGACCTTAATCTTTATGAAATTGAAGAGCGCGAAAGATGGGAAACGGCAGAAAGAAATGCTGTGCTTCAGAAGGCACAGATTTACGGTGTTGATGCACTGACACAGGAAGAAATAGAATTGCTGTATGCCGACGGCAGCCATTGGATAGCTGACGGGAAGGTTTACGGACCGGAAGGCGAGCTTGCAAGTGAAAACAGATATGCGAAAAAGGAGGAAGCGTATCTTAACTCGCTAATAAGACGATATGAAAACGACGGTGCAAAAGCTTTAGGCGAAGATGAAAAGATTTATCTTGAGACAAAGGGCTATGTAATAAGGGACGGAGTCCTTATAAGAATTTCTGACGGCATGACCTATGCAAGCAAAAACAATGCATATTTAAGTGCTTACGACAATTACGATGCTTACGGCTGGGAGAAAATAAGCGATGAAGACAGACAGATACTTGTAAATCAGGGCTACAGATATGACCCGGAAACAGATTCTATATATAAGGACGGGGCATATTTTCCGTGGCGCGGCAAAGAATCTCTGGAAGATCTTGAGGCAAAGTATAAGGCCGGCGAAAACCTGACTCCTGCAGAAAAACTCCGCATGGAAAAGACGGGTGAATACGTATTTGACAACGGAGTGCTGTATAAAAACGGAGAGCTTGTTCTAAAAACATATATGCAGAACAATGAGTTTCAGATGGCATACAACGACTATAATACTAACGGCTGGTATGATATGGACCCCGTAAATCAGATTATATTGCAGGATTATGGGTATAAATTTGATGACCTTACCGGAATGATAATTGACCAGAGCGGGCAGCCTTTCCGTTGGGGCGGAAGTACGCCTCTTGACAAAGCGATGGCAACTTATCTTGCCGGCTATGAGCTTAGCGAAGATGACATAATGTATCTTATAAATAAAGGATATGAATTTCTGGACGGAACGCTGTATTACGAAGGTACTCCTATAAAAAGGGTATATGATGGCGAAAGAAATATCCCAAGTGATTTAAGTGCGGCAATGAGTGCGGTTATATTATCCAATCAGAGTGGAAGGGCTTTATCGGGAAAGTACATTGATACTCTGGGAAAATACGGCTTTATGTATGACAAAAACAAAGGCATCTGGGTACATAAGGACAGCGGAGTTCCCCTTCTGGAATATTATAAGTAAGAGAGAGGGAGACTATGGGAAAAAGAAAAACTGTCAGTCTTAATAAGGTACTGACGGATCCGCTATATGACATAATGGATGCTGTGCAGAAAGCGGCAAAAACCGTAGCCGAAACTACTTATGCCACGGCGGGAAAGACAGCTTTGGCTAAGCAGAGCAAGGTGGGGACAACGAAGGTTCAGACATCAAAAAAGCAAAGCACCGGTAAAGATGCGGATTTGAAAGATACAGGTAAAGCACTTAGTACGGCTGTGGTTGCAGGGGCTAAAGCTGCGGGGGAGAAGATGCTTTTTGAAGGGCTGAAAGAAAGGAAGAAGAAAGAAGAAAAGGCAAAGACAGGGTATCCCGAAGAGAGAAATGCCCGCAGCGGGACAGTAAAAAGGGGTGTCGGTGCAGGCGGAAGCAATCAGTGGGAAAGGTCATATTCTGATGTTTTCAAGGCACCGGTAACTTATGGC
>JAUNRD010000419.1 GCA_030535815.1 Clostridia bacterium | reverse complement strand
CTCCATCCAGAGACCGGGATATTGCTCTGAAATAAGGAACAGAGGCTTTTCCATATCCTTAAAGCAGGCAATATGCACATTTTTGATTTTGTCCATTACCTCTTCATAAATCGCTTTGACTTTTGTCTTATCCATCATAATTATCCTCCTTTTATGCCAAAATATAAAATCTTAACAGTTTAATTAAATTTTTTAATTTCTTCCGTCAGTTCTTCCAGTTTTTTCTTACATTCTTCTGCTTTAATCGAATCATTCAAATCCTTTTTTGCACCTGTATAAAACTCCAGCAGCACTATATTGCAATAGGTAAGCGCCAAAAGGCTCTTATATTCTTTTTCGATTGCAATTGCTTTTTCCCAATATTCTTTTGCCATAAGGCTATACCCAAATGCTGTATTAAGGTCTGAATTATGCGCATATATATTGTACAATTTTCCTGCACATACCGCAATATCCTTAAATTTTCTGAGGCAATCGGGGCATTTTCTGAATACTTCCATTCCTTTTTCATAGCAGGAAAGAGCATCTTTTTTCGCTCCGATTTCTTCATACACCTCTCCGAGCCTGTCTATAGTTACGCCGTATTCATTCAAATGCTCATAATCGTTTCCATATTCAGCATCATTATCCGTCAGATATTCATATAACTCTATAGACTGAAGATAATATTTTTTAGCTTCACTATACTTTTTCTTTTCGTGATACGCCTTTGCGAGCATTTCCGACAGAGCCAATCTGATATGATAATCCTCTTTTTTCAGATTTTCCACTTTCATTTCCGATTCCATACCTTTTACAGCATAGCTCATTGCCTTATCCTCTTTGTTATTTTCCATATAGTAATCAACCATAAAAACACATGCATACGCCTGCTCCCGGAAAATCTCATCTGTAAGTTGATTTGCTCTTATACCGTTTACAAGAATCATCAGTTCATTGAAAAACATTACGCCTTCCTCTGTTTTTCCTGCCTGATAATAACGACGTCCCACACCACTCAGCGCTCTGACAAGGTTTGACTTATGCACTATATATCCTGATTCTTCTGCCAGCTCACGACATATCTTAACCCATTTTTTGCAAATTTCAAGACGTTTTTCACCGAATTTTTCATCATCAGTAAGCATCACCAAATTAAAATATACCTCTTCATACAATTGTTTCATTTCCATTGAAGAAAAAAGACTTACTGACGCCTCAACGGATTTAAGCATATCTTCGCAGTTTTTTATGTATTCTTCACCTTTTCCTTCAGTTTTAACTATTTCAATCTGAAGCAACATATTTTTCACAAGATTAATATAATTTTCTTCAGAAAAGCACTTCTTGATTGATTTTCTGAAATAGTCTCCTGCAGAATCAATATATGTTGTCGCTTTTTCCGTGTTTCCTTCACGTAAATAGGTTTTTCCTATTTCCTGGTTGCACAATGCAATATCCTTAACGCACAGTATTTCATCCTTCGTTCTTTCCTTGTATCCGGTTATGAATTTTATCGCATCAAACAGCAAGCCTCTCGCCTTTTCATAATTGTTGATGTGTTGTGTAATACAGCCGGCACAGCTTATGTATGCATCCACAAAGAACAAATATTCTTCCAGCTCCCTCGTTTCGGAATATTTATCTTTAAGGATTTCAATTTCTCTTTCGCTCCAGCGTGACGACTTTTCGAGAGAATATTCAACACCGTTTCCGGTCAGATACATAAAAGAAAGCTGGCAGGCTGCTCTTATGCTTCCTCTTGCCGCAGCACTTTCCAAAAGCTTTATCCCCCGCTCCGTATCAACCTCCACATCTATGCCGCTTAAGTATGCGCGACCGAGAAGATATTCCTGTTCGGCATTTTTCTCTTTCGCCGGCATTTCTCCTAATTTTTTAATTATTGTATCGAAAACAGTCTTTCCATCATTCCCGTCAACACACTCAGGAATATTTTTAAACCGTTTTTCAAGTTCATTTCTGTCGGTTTTTATCATCTCAAACGGAATAATTGTTTTGTTTTCACTTATCGCCATTGGATATTCGGTGGTAATTATATAATTACCGTCTTCCACGGTATTAGGGGTAACCGCCATAATAAAGAGCTTTCCGTTGCGCAAAGCCTTTTCAATATTTTCGTTGAAATTTTCTCCGGGAACCAAAAATTCATCATACCATACAGCGATATACCTTAG
>JAUNRD010000046.1:4887-9705 GCA_030535815.1 Clostridia bacterium | reverse complement strand
GCGGAAAAAGCAGCCTGGAAATATCCGATAATGTTACATTTACCGCAAATGGCGGTACGGCAATACAGTGCAGCAAGGCCCAGTCTAACAGACCGGAGCTTATCATAAGCGGAAGCAATGTTTTAATTGAAGGTTACAGCACGGGTATTGATGCAGCTAATGCGGATATAACCATATCGGGAGACGTTACAATTACAGCAGATGGTACTCCTGCAAACGGAATCCGCGTGGAAGAAGGTACGCTTACTGCCGAAGACGGAACGCTTGCGATTTCCGGATTTGCAAACGGAATCTTGCTTGATAATTCATTGTCAGAGGTTTCTTTAGGGGCAGGTGCAACAATTAAAGATTGTACCGGCGAAGGCGGCGAAGCCAACATAGGTATCTATGTTAAAGCGGGTATCTTGAATTTCGGCGGAACAATTGAAAACTGTCTCCAGGGTATAAGAACATACGGAACGGTTAATATGACTGACGGTGAAATTTCAGGCTGTAACACCAGAGGTATCAGCATAGCAGGCGGAACTGTAAATGTTTCCGGCGGAACAATTGGAGGATGTGCTGAGGGAATAAATATCTGGGGCGGAGAAATTGAATTTTCCGGCGGAACGGTTTCAGATTGCACAGGAAACGGAATACATTTTAATAGTTCCGGTGCATCAGGAACGATAGAGGGCGGAGTAATTGAAAACTGCAACTATGGTATAAGAATTACGTTAGGAACTGTCAGCATGACTGACGGTATAATTTCCGGCTGTACAACAGGAGGTATCGGTATGGCCGGCGGAGCATTAGACGTTTCCGGCGGAACAATTGAAGGATGTAAAGACGGAATAAACACATGGGCAGCCAGTGAAATTGAATTTTCCGGCGGAACGATTTCAGATTGTACAGGAAGCGGAATATTTTTTAATAATTCCAATGCAGTAGGAACGATAACCGGCGGGGAAATTTTAGGCTGTGCTACAGGTATCAATATAAATACAGAAAAAGTTACCATGAGCGGAAGCCCGGTTATTACAGGGAATACAACAAATGTATGGCTTCCCGCAGCGGGAAAAATTACCCTTGAAGGCGAATTTACAGGCAATATAAGAATCAAGACTAATAGCGATAATGCAAGTCAGATAACAGAAAGACTTCTGGTTGGGGATGAGTTTGTATCAATCGCAGATGTGACAAGTGTGGTAAATGACTATCACAGAGAGCAAACAGCTTACTTAAAGGATGACGGTACTTTCGCATGGACGAAAACTCCTGTTTTCGGAATCGGAACCGACGGAGGAGTTTACACTCTTGCAGAAGAAGATGAGCAGAAGCTTGGCGTTATCCGCTTTATAACTACTCTTGTAGACGGCATTGAATCCGATGCAGTTGAATATCTGGGAACATATGCTCTGTCCGGTGCAGATTTTGAATTAGAAGCGCCGGAAGGAACCGGCCCGACCTTTGAGAAATTTGAGAATGTTACTCTTGTTAAAGAAAAGAGAAATTCCTATATTGTTGATGCTATAAAAATTCCGGCGGAGCATTTTAGCACTACGGTAAGTGGAATAAGCTTTGTTAAGATTAAGGGAATTGCAGCACCTGTATTCAATAGTGCAACAACAAGTGTTAGTTCATTCAACAAAAATCTTGGAGTAAATGCAGGGTCTGATTTTGAAGCAGTAGCAGAGGAGGTTTCGGAATGAATAATAAAGCAACAGATAAAGATAAAAAGTCTATTGAAAAGAAAAAATACGAGTCACCTCAGCTGAGCGTTACGGAGATTATGACCGAGGATATAATTACAACCAGTGTAATTCAACTTGCTCCGACGGACGCTAATTTTATTGGAAAGACAACGATAGAGATAGATTTTTAGCATTATAAAAGTTGATGCTATAATTATAGAAAGGGGACGGTGAGAAAAGAAGTGATATTACATTACTTTCAACCTTTTTCTTACTGTCCTCTTTGGCGTACTTACGTTAATGTGAAAAACATACAACTTTAGTGCAATAACAATTGTATTTCGTAATTTTGGCAAAAAAGATATACTTGGAATTCAGGGAGGAGGAGTTTGTATGTTGTATAAAAATGCGGAAATTCATAATGTGGAAGAAATGATTACAAACGCTGATGGCAGCGTTTCTTTTATCCGTGTGCCTGAGGCGGTTTATGAAAAATTGGAAACGTCCGACGGGAAAAAACAGGCAATATGCACTACAGGAGTGGAAATCCGCTTTGTCATAAAGGGAGATGCAGCAAAAATAAAAATGGCAACAGACGGAGATGCTTCTTCAACTAATGTGTTTCATGTTTACAGAGGCGGAATACAAGGCGGTTGGGAAGACCACGAGGTCCACAAGGTTGTAAAAGAGGATTCAGAAGAGTTTATAATTAAAAAATCTCCCGATATTGAGAAGCTGAAGAAAATGACAGAGGTATCAGGACTGTCTTTTGATCCGGCTGTTGTGAGAGTGATATTTGACAGAGGAAGGTATAAGTTTTACGACATATCGGGGGATATTGAGCCTCCGAAAAAGGAACAGCTTCCCGGAAAAACACTTCTGACATATGGTTCCTCCATCACTCATGGCTCAAATTCCATTGATGCTTCTCATTCATGGGCATCCATTTTGGCTCATAACCTGGATATGGACTTAAGGAATCTGGGACTGGCAGGAAGCTGTGCTTTAGAAAAAGAAATGGCAGATTTTATTGCAAAGTCAGGACAGGCCGGAAAATGGGATAAAGCTATTTTAGAGCTTGGTATAAACGTACTTAGCTGGGATGAGGAGAAAATAAGGGAACGCTCAACCTACTTTATTGAAAAAGTGGCAAAAGCAAACCCTGATAAGAATATTTATATTATTTCTCCGTTTTATTACTGTGATGAGTATTTTGCAAACGGTAAAAGCGGAGAAAAATGGCGAAGAATATTAAAAGAAGTAGTAGAAAAGCTTGATTGCTCCAACGTATCATACATAAAAGGTACGGATATTCTTCCGGATATGAGCTATATATCCGCAGATATGGTGCATCCGAACATATACGGAGTGCAGAAAATAGCGGAAGAATTGACCCGAATAATGAGAGAAAATTAAAGGCTTGCTATAAGAATAATGAAGGAGGAATTATATAATATGAAAAAATGCATTGTACTTATTTTAATAGCAATAACGATATTTAATTTAAGCATCGCTATAGCAGCGAAAGAAGTTATAAATCCTTTGACAGACGTAGTTCTTTCTGACGGAACTATCAAGGACAAGGGCGGCGTTTTCTTGAACAAGCCATATAGCTATATTGAAATTAAAAATGTGGATTTCACAGGGATAAAATCCATTGAGGTTAAAGCTGTTGCAGAGGTTTTTGGCGGAGCCGACGGAGAACAGCTTCAGCTGAGACTTGATAATAGCGCAGGTTTGCTCTTGGGATATGTGGATATAGGGAAAGATACAAAGGGTGCAGAGGAAATTTTTAAAGCCTCCTTGTATCACAATGCAACAGGAATACATAACTTATATATTCTAAGCTCGATTGCTACAGCGAATACTGTGAAAATTACAGAGATAACTCTTTCTGAAGAAGTTTATGAAGAAAAGGCATATGAGCCGGTTCCGGATTCAGCTATAAGAGATGATCACCACACCACATGGGCACTTACCGATAGCCTGGGAAGAAAAGTGGCATCCTACTCAGAAGCGGGAGATAAAAGAGAAGGCAAGTTTGCAGGAATGTTTTACTGGACATGGCATACAAAGACCGTAAGGCCGACAAATATGTCCCTTTTTGCCAAGGAGCATCCCGATGCCAGGTTTGACTATCATCATTCTGCCTGGCCTAAAGATGCTACAGCAAACTACTGGAACGAGCCTCTTTTCGGATATTACAATTCAGAAGATTACTGGGTATACAGAAAGCATATGGAAATGCTCTCCGCAGCAGATATAGATGTAATCTTTTTCGATTGCACCAATGGAAACTCAACCTTCAGAGCACAGTATGAGACGCTTTTTACAGCAATGACCGATGCCAAGAAGGATGGACTCAAGGTTCCGGGTTTTGCTTTTATGTTAGGATTGTTTGACACAAATGACAGTGAACGCACAAGTCTTATGAATAAGAGCAAGAGAGTTTACCTTAACATATACAAGGATGAAAAATGGAAAGACCTGTGGTTTTATTGGGAAGGTAAGCCGCTATTATTGGCATACGACAATGTTTTGGCTCCTCGCAAGATAGGTCTCGAAGTGGATACGGAGGATCTTTATTTAATCGAAGATATAAAGGACTTTTTCACGTTCAGACCCATAAAATCCACATATCGTTCAGAATATGACCGGGATGATCAGTGGGGCTGGATAGGCGTTTATCCTCAGAATGGCTTTGCCCCTAATCCCGACGGGACATTTGAACAGGCGGTTGTTTCCGTTGCGGCAAATTATTCTTCTGTAACAAACAGCTTTACCGCCATGAACAATTTATATGCTATGGGACGAAGCTATACCTCTGTGCAGGGGCACGACTTAAGGCCCAATGCCTATATATACGGACACTTCTTCTCAGAATCAGTGAGGAGGGCTTTAGAAATAGATCCTGAAATGATGTTCATAACAGGCTGGAATGAATGGAAGGCAGGAAGATATGAAAGCTGGGGAGGCACTTTAAACGGAAGCCCTGACTCATATGACAATGAGGCAAGCAGAGATTTAGAGCCCACCAAGGGAGAGGCAAAAGACAACTACTATTGTCTTTTGGTGGATGCCGTAAGAAGATTTAAGGGCGTAGAACCCACACCCGTTGCAGGGGTAGAAAAAACCATAGATTTAA
>JAUNRD010000046.1:0-4877 GCA_030535815.1 Clostridia bacterium | reverse complement strand
TGTTATTGATAAAATTGAACAAAATTGCAAAGTCATAGATTTAAATAATATTGATTCATGGCAGGGTGTTACTCCCGAATTTATAAACACTGAAGGAACGTATAACAGAGATTCCAAAGGCAGTCAGTATATGCCTTATGAAAACTATACTGCGAGAAACAATATAATAAAATCCAAGGTATCACGGGATTCTGAAAATATATACTTTTATGCAGAGTGCGCAGAGGAAATCGTTGGAGAAGGCAAGGATAACTGGATGAAACTCTACATAGATAAAGACAGAAACCATGCGACCGGATGGGAAGGCTATGACTATGTTATAAATTATCCCGGAAAAGGAGATATTTCAGTCTTAAATGCAGAGGATGATGCAACGGTGGTGGGCAAGGCAGAGCTTGTTCTTTCGGGCAAAATTCTTACTCTTAAGATTAAAAGGGATGTAATAGGTCTTACTGATCCTCTTGATTTTGAATTCAAATGGATTGATAATGCTGATGGAGATATATTGAACTGGTATTCAGACGGAGATGCTGCTCCCCTGGGAAGATTTAATTATGTATATACGGTTATTGCCGAAAAATATCTGGATGAAAATATGAGAAATGCACTTTCAGGCACAGTCGTTATTCAGGAATGGTCCAATAAGGTTTACGTTTCGGGCAAAAAAATGTTCCTGTATGATCCTGATACACGCTATGGTGCGAGAACTATAAACGGAGTAGTCTATATTCCTGCGTATTTCCTTGAAAATACATTCAATATAAGACCTACATATGAGGCGGCAAGAAACATCGTTAAATTAGAAGGTGAAAAAGAGGTTTATACCTATGTGGGAACATTGGAAGCAAGATGTGACGGAGCACTGGTTGGCCTTAAAGACCCGGTAACAGTAATAGACGGAATTCCCTATTTGCCGATGAGCTTTTTTGCCGATGTTGAAGGATTTTCGGTATATTCTTCCGGAAATAAGTGGGCATTTGGTAAAAATATAGACCAAGGGGCAGTAGATTCCCTTGAATTTTAAGGAGGAACAACTATGAGAAAAATATTAAGTATTTTAATGGCTCTGGTCATAGTTACACTTATGTTTTCAACTGTTTCTATGGGAGCAGGACCTATGGCGGATGATGAGCTTTCTACTGACGGATGGAAAATGTCCGCTTCCAGCGTAAATGTAAATCAGGAGACGCCTGAAAAAGCCATAGACGGAAGTCTGTCAAGTTACTGGCACAGCCTGATTGAACCTAAGGCTCCGGCCCCTCACTATATTCAGTTAGAGATGAGAGAGGCAACCGCTATTTCAGGGTATCGCTATTATCCGAGAAAGCAGGGCGGTGCCGGAACCTGCACCAATTATGAGGTTTTGGTATCATTAGACGGAGAAAGCTTTGAATTGGCGGCAAGGGGAACCTGTTCAAATGATACTTCACCCAAAACCATTAACTTCGGAGCAAATATAGTTTGCAAATATGTACGCTTTATAATGATAAATTCAAACGCAGGGTACGGTGCAGCAGGTGAGGTAAGAGTTCTTGCTCCAAAGGATACACTTAAAACCAGAGAAGTGATACCCGGTATGATCATTCATAAAGATGAAATTTCTATAGAGGGGATGGAAATTGAAGCATCCGGAACATATCATGAGAAAGGTATAATAAGAAATCCCTTAGGTAATTTATTGGATTCGAATAGAGATACTTACTGGAAAAGCAGTGACATCAATGAAGAACAGACTCCTCACTTTCTGACAATAGTTCTTCCTAAGTCCACAAAGGTTTTCGGATACAGATATACTCCCAGGACAAATGGAGAGGGTGCCTGCAGTGCTTATGAAATCTGGGTGTCTGCTGACGGAAAGAATTTCAATAAGATTAAAGAGGGCGTCTTCGGAGATGATGTAAACGAAAAAGAAATTTGGTTTGATGCTCCTGTAATTGCTAAAAAAGTAAAGTTTGTTATGAAAGAGGTAAAAGGCTCCTTTGCAATGGCTTCGGAGATAAGACTTATAGGAGAAGAAAAGAAGGCTGATAACAAAGACGCAGGCAATGTCGAAGCAACGACAGGCGAGCTTTCAACAAGCGGCTGGACGTTTATAACATCCTCCACAAACTCTAGTAACGGAGTACCGCGGGAAAAGCCAGAAAACGTAATAGACGGAAGTGCGGAAAGCCATTGGCATACAGCCATATCTCCCAAGGCAGAAGGACCTCACTTTATAACGGTAGTACTTCCGAATGTGCAGAAGGTTGGAGGCTACATCTATACTCCACGCTCAAATATGGGAGCAGGAACAGTTACAAAATATGAAATCTCCGTATCCCTTGATAATGTGAATTATACAAAGGTAGCAGAAGGTGATTGGCGTCATGATGCTCAGGTGAAAACTGTAGAGTTTGAAAAGAGCTATGATGCAAAGTATGTAAAACTCACAATATTGGAAGGCGTAGGCGGATTTGGAAGTGCAGCAGAGATAAGGCTTATTGGCTCAACAGTAACAGCTTCTTCAGAAGCGGTGCAGGAAACAACCGGTGAAGCAGCGACAGGCGAGCTTTCAACAAGCGGCTGGACGTTTATAACATCCTCCACAAACTCTAGTAACGGAGTACCGCGGGAAAAGCCAGAAAACGTAATAGACGGAAGTGCGGAAAGCCATTGGCATACAGCCATATCTCCCAAGGCAGAAGGACCTCACTTTATAACGGTAGTACTTCCGAATGTGCAGAAGGTTGGAGGCTACATCTATACTCCACGCTCAAATATGGGAGCAGGAACAGTTACAAAATATGAAATCTCCGTATCCCTTGATAATGTGAATTATACAAAGGTAGCAGAAGGTGATTGGCGTCATGATGCTCAGGTGAAAACTGTAGAGTTTGAAAAGAGCTATGATGCAAAGTATGTAAAACTCACAATATTGGAAGGCGTAGGCGGATTCGGAAGCGCAGCAGAGATAAGGCTTATTGATGCCTCCGCAATATCTTCTGCCGGAACAACAGCGGAAGAGGAAGAAAAGTATAAAACGGCACTCTTCCCCGGAACAACGGTTAAGAGTTCGGGAAAATCCGAAAATATACCTCAGCTTATGGTAGACGGAGATGCCGGAAGCTATTGGCATTCAGAGGTAAAGCCTGAAAATCTTCCTGTCAATCTGGATTTTGAATTTTCCTATACATATACTATATCGGGAATAAGTTATCTGCCAAGGCAGGACGGAAATTTTGCAGGCTACTTCCAGGAGTTTTACATATATACTTCAGACGACGGAGAAAACTTCAATTTAGTGAAAAAGTGCTCTTTTGCACAAATCAATGCCCTTGAAAAAGAAATATACTTTGATGAGCCTGTAAAGACAAAGTATTTAAGAATATATCTTGTAGCCGGAAATGGCGGATACGGAACCTGTGCAGAGCTTGGTTTTATTCAAACAACAGAGAACTATGAAAGAGATTATAAATTAGCAGAAGAAATCTATAAGCTTCAAATTGACTCAAAGGATATATATGTAAAGAAAAACGGCGTTGAAAAGACAGTTAAAACAGATGTTGCTCCTTATATTTATGAAGGATCAACAATGATACCTTTACGAGGTCTCCTTGCTGAAATGGGTGCTGAAATCACCTGGATTTCCGATATACAGCGAATAGAAGTAAAGACAGATAAAAGCTTTTTGGAATTTAGAATTGAGGATGACGAGGCGTTTATGGATTCTGTGAGATACAGTATGCCGGTTGCTCCGCAGATTACTGAAGGAAGAACCTTTATTCCTTTAAGATTCGTATCGGAAAACTTAGGCTATTATGTATATTGGAACGGAGAAACCCGGGAAATTACCATTACCAACTATGAACAATAATAAATTGCTACGGAGGAATTAGCATGGAAAGCTTTAAGCATGGTGAGATAACAGAATTTATACAGTGGTATGATACGGACGGAAATATTATAAACGCCAGTGATGGCGGGGTGATTTTTGCAGAAGGTAAATATCATTGGTATGGTCAGGCGCTTCAGGCAAAGCCTCATGCCCGCAACGGTGAAGGTGGGGGTGTTACCATACAGGGAGTTATAATGTACGAATCGGAAGACCTTTTGAACTGGAAATACGAGGGAGTGATTCTTCCTGTAAGCAACGACCCGGAAAGTGAACTTTATGCACCGCTTCGATTTGAAAGACCTAAAATAATATATAACGATAAGACTAAACAGTATGTTTTGTGGTGTCATTATGTGGGTTATCCGGGAGATCACGGAACCACTCCCGGAACGGCAGAGGCAGGTGTTGCCGTATGTGATAAGGTAAACGGAGAATATAAGTGGCTCGGAACTTGTCGCCCATTAGATGGAGAACTTGTGAGAGATTCGACGCTTTACAAGGATGACGACGGAACGGCATATTTTATTTATGACCGTCATGTTCTGGCTACGGAAAATTCAAATGAAGACCGTTGCCTTTATGTAGTAAAATTATCGGATGATTATCTTACAACTACAGATGAATATGCCCGTGTGGATGCAGCCTTCTGGAGAGAGGGCCCTGCAATCATGAAAAGGAAGGGTAAATACTATAGCGTAACATCCGGCCTTACAGGCTGGGCTTTCAATCAGGCGAAGGCTTACAGAACGGATAAGCTCATGCAGAACTGGGAAGATATCGGAGATCCCTGCATAGGTGATAGCACAAAGACAACATTTAATTCACAGAGTACTTACGCTTTCAAAGTAGAAGGGACGGAAGACACATATATTCTCATGCTGGAAAGGCATAATGTTAAAAACTTCCTTGAGTGCTCCTACATATGGCTTCCTGTTAAATTCAATGAGGATGATACTATATCCATTGAATATATGAAGGAATGGAAGCTTAAATAATTGAATAA
>JAUNRD010000418.1 GCA_030535815.1 Clostridia bacterium | reverse complement strand
AAGTACTTACAGGAAATGAAAATTCGGAATATGTAAGCCTTGTTGATGCGGCAGAAGATATAGACAGCGTTCTTGAAATTCTTGATGATGCCGCAGATGATTTGGGTGCAGAAACAGTTACACTTAAGTATAAGGAAACATATAACCTTGCATCAGCAGAGATTTTATGCCAGACGGTTTCGACCGACGGCAAGGCCTGCTCTGACAGTACGGTGATTTCCTATGAAAACTCTGTAATAACTGCAACAGGTCTCGGAAGAGCGGTTGTTAAGGCAGGAACTAAGCTTTACATTATTAAAGGCGAAAAAGCACCTATTGCGGTAGTCTTAATTTCAGGACAGAGTAACTCTGCCGGTGCATATTCCGATTACACCCTTGCACCAAAGGCAACAGGTGAGTATGAAGGAAAATTCTTTATAACAAACACTCTTGACTCGGATATTCCCGAAGGGGATATAAGCTTTGAAAATGCAACATATACAGCGAAAAACGGCGGAAGACCCCAAAGTGTTATAGGTAACTGGGCGCCCGAAGGCAATAAGTGGGGCGCAGGTGCGGCAAGCGCACTTGGCGCAAGACTTTCCGATGAATGGGAGATGCCTGTATGGGTTGTAAATACCGGTGTATGCGCTCAGATTATGGACAGATTCGATCCTGCAAATTCCAATCCTTCGAGCTATGCGGAAACCGTTAAATATGTGAAGAAGGTAAAGAGCGTTATAGAAGATGACGGACATTACGTTATCGACGACGGCAAAACAGGTCTTTTCTGGATTCAGGGCTGCTCCGACGGAATCGGAACATCAAGTGAAAACACAATGGCAGAATATAAGACCATGTTTGCCAATATGTATACCGGTCTTAAAAACGAAATCGGTATAAACTATGCCGGCATCTGGCTTGTAAGAGCAGGAACAAACTCAAACGGGGATGTGGACTTTTATATGTCAGGTCCCCGTATGGCACAGCTTTATCTTGCAAACTCCGCCAAGGAAGAATATAAAAATATCTACCTTATCTTTAATACGGATGTATGGAGAACCGATGCGGGAGTAAAGGCATATTTTGAAGAAAAGTATACCGATGCGGATGAATTTTACGATTATTACGGATATGAAATTCCTGAAAAAGCATCCGACTTAAAGCCCGACCTTCATTACAGACAGAAGGGCTATAACGAACTGGGTGACGAAGCAGGAAATGTGATAAGCAAGATATTAAATGGCAGTGCGATAAATCCCACATCTTCAAAACTTCTTGATTACTACGGAAACGAAGTAACGGAAGAGGGAATAGAGACCGCTATAAATGAAACTGTTATTGCAGTTCCCGTGGCAGACGGCATATATTATAATGCATCTGCAAACCTCACGGTTAAGGCAGCTGATGAAACCGTAGCGGTATATGATAATGAAAGCTTTACGGTTAAGGGCTTAAAGGCGGGCGAGACAACGCTCGACATTTATATAGGAAGCACCAAGCTTTCTTCATATAAAGTAAAGGTTATTGACGAGGTTTATGATAACAGCGACTGCTACATAGGCGATGACTACGAAACAGGTGTTAAATACGAAAGCTTCGTTGATGCCATAAAAGCGGCAAACGGCAAAACAGTTCATCTTTTAAGGGATGTTACCTGGCCTTCAGGCAACATCGGAACAGGCGGCGGATTTGTAGTTGACGGAACTAATCCCGAAGGAGGAACCTTTAAGATTACACTTGCAGGCGACAGCACAATCTTAAACGAAAAATCCGGTGCTTTCAAAAATGTAACGATTGACCTTGCCGGAAAACATTTCCAGATAACGGGAACGGGAAGCAACGTAAGTACCATCATAATAAAAGAAGGCGTTTTAATTAAAAACGGTTTTGGTGCAAACGGTGGTGTTGCCATAATAAATGCAGGCGGCGTAGTTATTATGGAAGGCGGAAGAATCGAAAACTGTTCGACCACGGGCGGTGGCGGTGCTTTCCATGTAAACGGCGGAACACTTATAATGACGGGCGGAACTATAACCGGAAATATGGCATCAAGTGGCGGCGGTGTGATTGTTGCTCAGACAGGCACAAATGTTGCAAAAGCAATAAAATTCTTTACAAGAAAGCCTTATAACAACGTTTCACTTTCAGGCGATATAGGATTATCGGAAATGTACAGCTTCTGCCGAAACTATCAAC
>JAUNRD010000417.1 GCA_030535815.1 Clostridia bacterium | reverse complement strand
AGTATTTATAAAAGCAGATTATCAAAATACAATAAATATAACGAAAGATTTTCAGAAGTGATGAAGGAATCGGAAAAGCCTTTCCGTGATGCAACAAAGAAAAAAACTTTTCGTGTCAGCACGGTTTTGCTGCTGATGCTGTGGATACTCAGCGGAGTTTTGGCAATTGTTTTAGTGATGAAGCACAGCTATATTTCATATGTATTGGTGCCGGTGCTGCTTTTGCTTTTTACCTTTCCGCTATTGCTTATTGAGATAGGCATTGTAATTGCGATTGCAGGAACAATAATGCTTGCATTTGCTTCGAGTAAAGCAGGGTCAAAACGTACTATTCTTAAAATAAGAAAGAATTATAAAATTGAGGATTAAGCTATGAATAATACTTTTCGTCTTTTTGTAAGTTCAACCTTCAGTGACTTCATAAAAGAAAGAGCTATTTTGAATAATGAAATATTTGAAAAAATAAGCGCATTTTTAAAGAGAAAGGGCTGTGGATTTCAGATTGTTGACTTAAGGTGGGGAATAAATACTGAGTCGGCATTAAATCATAATACTCTCGAAATTTGCCTTGATGAGGTAAACTACTGTATGAACAATTCGCCGAAGCCTAATTTCCTTATTATGGCGGGCGAAAGATACGGATGGATACCGTTGCCTTCAGCTGTGGAAGCGGGGGAATTTGAAAGAATACTTGCTTTGTGCGACGCAGGCGAAAAAGAAATGCTCTTTAAGTGGTATCTACTTGATGAAAACAACATACCGAAGGTTTACCGGTTAAGCAGGAGAAGCGGAGAGTATGCTGATGACGGCGTATGGTATAAGGAAGAAGAAAAGCTCCACGAAATCCTTGAGAAAAAGGCAAAAGAATGCGGATTTGATGCAGAAACCATGATTAAATACACATCTTCTGCCACGGAACACGAAATTTTAAAAGGTCTTTTCGGTAATGAGGATATTGCGGACAACGTAATTGTTCTTATGCGAGAAGGGTATACCGAAAGGGATGAAGACTTAACTAAAACACGCGAACTTAAAAACAGAATAAGGGAGAAAATGAAAAAGGACAACCTTTCCGACAACATTATAACTCTGGACTATAACGAAGATTATTATAAGGCGATGGAGGAAAGGGTAACAGCGCTTTTAATAAAAAATATTTTAAGTGAATTTGAAAGGCTTGAAGCAGAAAAAGAAGACTATATTCCCGAAAAATTGCCGGAAGGAATGTTTTGCGGTCGTAAGGAAGATATTGAAAGTCTTAATAATTACCTTAACGGCGACGACAGGGGAATTTATTTTCTGACAGGAGATTCGGGAAGCGGTAAATCAACCCTTCTTAAGGAATTTATTCATTTATGCCTGGAGTATAATCCTGAAAAAGAATACGAAGCAGAGCTGGAAGAGGCCAAAGCAAAAGAGTCGTTTAAGGAATTGTGGGCCGCGGCAAAAAGATATATGAATAAAAAGCCCGTCGATATTTTTTGCGTTTTCTTCGGAGAGGATGATGTATATAACTTTTATGACTGCCTTAAAAAGCTTTGCCTGATGATGGTGAAAAAGTATGATATTACGCTGGGAGAGGAAATAAACCGATATAATATATCAAAAATGTTTTCAGAGATACTGGGAAATACTCCGTCAGGACGCATAGTGACAATCGTGATTGACGGAATAGATATGTTTTACGATATCGGAGAAATCAAGGAAAATGTATTTCCTGACAGATTGCTTAAAGATGTTAAGATTATCGTGTCGAGTGCGAATGAGAAGATAGTGGAAAAGTTTATAAAGGAAGAAGATAAAAAGTACCGTATAGAAAGCTTTTCCAAAGAAGATGCGATAGACAGCTTTTATAAAATGATGGCATCCAAAGGAAGAACTCTTGCTCCTGAAAAGCAGAAAAAACTGGCGGAAGAAGCTTTGTCAAACGGAGCAAATCCACTGTCCTGCAAATTGCTTTCTGACCTGGCGGCAGGATGGCGTTCGGGAGATATTATTGAAACGTTTGCCTTTGACGACTATGAAATGGCAAAAATGCATATATTTGATATGTTTGAAAGCTGCGGCCATGATGAAAATATAGTACGTTATGTACTGTCATACATTGCTGTGGCACCTTTCGGAATTACAGAGGATGATCTTCTTACGCTTCTTTTCATGCATAAAGAAATTAAAGAAA
>JAUNRD010000416.1 GCA_030535815.1 Clostridia bacterium | reverse complement strand
TTAACCTTTTTTAAACCACGCGACTATCGCGTGGTTTTCTTTATACAATAAAAAAATCGCCGTACGGAGATTTTTCTGCTTTTTTACGCTTTTAATACTTAAGCTTTGTAAGAATATATAAAATAAACTGTCTTTTTGCGGTCCGGAGTATTTTAACATCTCATATCTTATTTCCCCAGTATATTTATCGTAGCATAGGCATCTGTTGCCTTGCCTTCAAATTCGATATCCATTATGATTCTGTTTTTGGGCAGAACTTTTTCACCTGCTGTTATCTTTATCTTACATTCCGTTTTAAGCTCGGGGTGAGCCATATTATAATATCTGTCGATAAAAGCCGCCTTGTCATAGGTTGCCGTCCAGCCCTCGGGAAGATGAAGAGTAATATATGCATAGCGCTGGTCAACCTTTAAGTTTTTCATATAAAGGGTAAGCTCTATTTCCTCACCCGGAGCAATTTCAGGCTTTCCGTCAAATTCAATATATCCGTCGGTGTGCACCGTATGGAAGGCTTCAAAGCTGTAGCGCTTAAACCTGAAATTTTCTCTTACATCGGGAAGTCCGAAAAGGTGTGTTTCAACACTTGTCCGATCCCACCAGGCGCTTCCCTTTATGTTGTCATCATACTTCGTCTCGCCGTCGGTAAATTCCATAACCATATTATTTGCCCTGAAAACCATGGGGATCATCCTCATAACTCGCTCTGTAAGCCTTGTACAGCTTGTTGCCGCCATTGTATCGTCAGGCGCAATGCAGATGCTCTTTATGGAATCGCCGATATATTCCTTCCAGTCGGAGGGAATGTTTTTTCCGCCGTGTAAAATACCCATAATTGCGCCGACGGTTGCACCGGTACAGTCTGTATCGTCTCCGCAGTTAATGGAGTAAATCATACTCTTCTTAAAATCACCCTCACCGTAGATAAGACCGATTAATACAAACGCCACATTGGAAGGAGCCTGAAACCATCCAAGGTCAGAGTTCATCTTTACTATTTCCTCACGGGCAGCTCTGTAATCAACACCTGCATCGTATAATTCAATTACCTTTTTTACGCTTTTATATACCCTGCTCTCCTCCGAAATAAATGAAAGGGCCTTATCGATAATCACTCTCACATCGCTTTCTCTGAAAGCAAGGCTCTGAAGTGCGGCGGTGAAAAGCTCCGCATTAGTTCCTTCGCTTGTTCCGTGGTCAACCGATGCATCCATAAAGGCATAGCGGCAGGCAATTTCGGGATAGCCCGGAGCGAGGCACGCCCATATTTCCGAGCGGATCCACGCACCGTTGGAGTGACGCCATACCTCGTTGTTGAGCTCGCCAGACATAGGAGGCAAAAAGCCTGCTGTCAAATTGCTTTTACCCACGCCGTATTCATTCCAGTGGGGTGTTATAAACTGAAGCCAGTATTCTGAAAGCACAGTAGCCGATAAGTTCCATGGGCCCTCCTGCTCAACTGCACGAAGCCAGATAAGCTGAAGGTCAAGGTCATCGTTTGGCAGAGGCTCACCCTTAGCAGACTTAAAGCCATTTATATCCTGCATGGCGCTGCTTCCCTCATATGGTGCACCCATTGTTCCGCCTATATTCTTACCAATCCAGCAGCCGAAAATTTTATCCTTTAATTCTTCCTTATTTAAGTATAACATATTATCCCTCCTTAATTTTATTATACAAAAAAGATGCTATATAAAAAATAGCATCTTTTTACTTTTAACTATCAGATTTTTACTTTTTTCTGTACTCGGCAGGAAGACATCCTTTATACTCTCTGAACTTTTTATAAAACATATTCATATTTGAAAAGCCCGCCTCTGCCGCAATTTCGCTTACGGACATATCGCTTTCGCGAAGCATCTTCCCCGCCTTTTCAATCCTCTCTCTGCTCACATATTCGGAAAAGGTCATTCCGAAATAGTTTTTAAAGAGTCTTGAAAAATAAGAGGGATTGTACAAAAATTCCTTTGCCACACTTGATAGTGTTATTCTCTCCCCCGAATGATTTTTTATATACTTTGAAAACTCAGAATTTATCTTTTCCGAGGTTTTATCATCCTGCAACGAAAGCTTTCTGAAAAGCTTTACAAGAATTATTGAAACGAAGCTTTTCACTATCGTTTCATAGCCCGCTTCGGCGCTTTTGTATTTGGGGAGGTTGAATGCAGAATGATTGGCAAAGC
>JAUNRD010000415.1 GCA_030535815.1 Clostridia bacterium | reverse complement strand
CCCGTCAGATTGAATTTGCAAGAATCAATATAACTCACACCGTTTTAAGTAAGCGTTATCTTCGTGAACTTGTTGAAAAAGGCAAGGTTGATGGTTGGGACGATCCCAGAATGCCCACCTTATCGGGACTTCGCAGAAGAGGTTATACTCCCGAAGCAATTATGGAATTCGTAAAGAGAGCCGGCGTTGCAAAAACAGACAGCGTTGTTGATATCGGACTTTTAGAATACTGTGTAAGAAACGAGCTTAACAAGAAGGCGCTCCGTAAAATGGCGGTGCTTGACCCTGTTAAGATTAAGATTACAAACTATCCCGAGGGTAAGACAGAGTATTTTGATATTCCCAATAACCCCGAGGACGAAAATGCAGGAACACGAAAGGTTGCCTTCTCAGGTGAAGTTTATATTGAGAGAGACGACTTTGCATTGGTTCCCCCTCCCAAGTTCCACCGCTTAAAGCCCGATGGGGAAGTAAGACTTATGGGTGCATACATAATTAAGTGCAACGAAGTTAAAACCGACGCGGACGGTAACGTAACAGAAATCCTTTGTACTGCGGATCTTGAGACAGCAAACGGCAATCCCATTGACGGAAGAAAGATAAAGGGAACAGTTCACTGGGTATCTGCTGCTCACGCAGTTTCGGCAAAGGTAAATCTTTATGAGCATCTTTTCTTAAAGGAAAATGTGGGCGATTTAGAGGAAGGCGAGAACTATCTTGACTACTTAAATCCCGACTCCTTAAAGACTTATGAAAACTGCAAGCTTGAGGAAAGCTTAGGAGAAGCCCAAAAGGGCGACAAGTTCCAGTTTGTACGTCTCGGCTATTTCTGCCGCGATTCCAAGGCTGATTCTATGGTCTTTAACCGTGCGGTAACCTTAAAGGATACCTGGTCAAAGCAGAATAAATAATTAAAGGTTTTGCAGGGGCTGATGCCTCATCGGCCCGATTGCGGCAGATGAAGCATCAACCCTTGTATTTTTTTACAAAATGCAACTTTTTTACTTGCTCATTTGGATTAATAGTAAAAGGAGGTAATTTTATGAAGAAAACATTGGCATTGATTATGGCACTTGTTATGGTATTTCCGATGCTCAGTATTACAGCGGAAGAAAAAAATATGCTTTCACGCGAAGAAATCCCTCTTTATAACGGCGGAGGGCTTGACAGAATAGGAATATTGAAGGGAACAGAAAAGGGCTTTGAGCTTGAAAGAGAAGTTACAAGGGCCGAAGCGCTTACCTTTATTATGCGAGCTCTTGCTATGGATGAAGAAGGAGCAAAAGCTTCGCCTTTTACCGACGTTAAAGGACACTGGGCGGAAAAAACAGTTGACTTATTCTATGAAAAAGGCTTTGTTAACGGCATTTCGGAAACACTTTATGCTCCCGACAGAACCGTTACGGGACAGGAGTTTACAAAAATTCTCTTATCAGCAATGGGCTATTCGGGAATATCTCTTGAAAATGCCCTGGAAAAGGGAGATGAGTATGACGTTTTATCAAATAACTTTACAAAAAGTGTGGTAAAGCAGAACTTTACACTTCTTCGAAGTGATGTTTTAAGAATAATCCACTCAGCCTTAAGTGCAAAATGTGCCGACGGGGTTATGACTTACGAAAAGCATATTGAAAAAGGGCTTCTTGAAAGAGAAGATTTTTATGGCGTACTCTGGTGCGGAACTCCCGCAGCAAAACCTTTGAGCTTTGCCGATAAATTCTATAACAAAATTGAATCTGAGGAAAGCTATATGGTTTCGCCTTTTTCCGTAAAAATTGCATTACTTCTGCTTGCAAACGGTGCGGAAGGGGAAACGAAAGCGGAGATACTTGATTTACTCGGAGTTGATGACCTTTCTGCATACAACGAAGAAATGAAGACTCTTGCAGGAAAGTATGCGATGAGTAAAAGCTTTACCTTAAATACGGCAAATTCTGTATGGATGAATAAGGATAACACAAATCAGAATTTTTCAGATATCTATAAGGAAACCGTAAGTAATTATTACAATGCCGAGGTTATGAAAACCGATAACAAAACAGCGGTAAAAACTGTAAATGACTGGGTATCGGATAAGACTAACGGTAAAATTAAAAGCCTTATCCAGAAGCCTGATTTTTATGCACTTTTAGTTAATGCCGTATATTTCAAGGCTTCCTGGCAGAATGAGTTTAATAAAGGT
>JAUNRD010000414.1 GCA_030535815.1 Clostridia bacterium | reverse complement strand
GTATCGTCAATAGCAAAAACTAAAACAGGTATTCCTTTTTCTTTGGCAAAATTCACCACCGCTTTAGCTAAGGGATGCTCGCTCTTTGACTCAAGAGCATAGGAAAGTTTCAACAGTTCATCTTCCGTGACACCTTCAGCAGGGGTTATGTCCGTGACTTTCATTTCCCCTGTCGTTACAGTACCTGTTTTATCAAGTGCAACAACAGTGCATCTTCCCGCCTCTTCCAGAGCGGCGGCACTTTTATATAAAATTCCGTTTTTAGCCCCTCTGCCGCTTCCAACCATTATGGCAACGGGAGTTGCGAGACCAAGCGCACAGGGACAGCTTATAACAAGAACAGAAATTCCTCTTGCAAGAGAAAAACCAACTGTTTCACCAATCATAAGCCAGATAAGTATTGTTAGCGCCGCAATTGCCATTACTATGGGCACAAAGATTCCCGATACTTTATCTGCTACCTTAGCGATGGGCGCTTTGGAGCCTGAAGCTTCACTTACAAGCTTTATGATTTCCCCCAGAGTAGTGTCCTCTCCGACCTTTGTGGCACGGCAAAGAATAAATCCTTCTCCGTTTATCGTTGCCGCCGATACCTTGTCCCCTTCCTTTTTATCGACAGGTACACTTTCGCCCGTAAGTGCCGATTCGTTTACTGCACTTGCTCCTTCAATAACAACACCATCTGCGGGAATACTTTCTCCCGGTTTTACGGCAAAAATATCTCCCGCAACCATTTCTGATGCCTCGATAACCGTTTCTTTTCCTTCTCTTATAACCGTTGCCGTTTTAGGAGTCAGCCTGATAAGGCTTTCAATGGCGTCCGTGGTTTTCCCTTTACTTCTTGCTTCAAGCATTTTGCCTACGGTTATAAGCGTTAAAATCATTGCCGCAGATTCAAAATAAAATTCGTGCAGGAAATGGTTTGCGTGATTTATATCGCCTTTAATCAACGCATCAGACATTGAGAAAAGCGCATATATGCTGTATATAAGAGATGCTCCGGAACCCAGAGCTACCAAAGTATCCATATTAGGGGCTTTATTTATAAGACCTTTAAATCCGCTCTTAAAAAACTTCTGATTTATTACCATTACGATAATGCTTAAAATAAGCTCAGCAAGCCCGATATTCATAGGATTTTCCGAAAAAAAGCGAGGAAGCGGCCAATCCCACATAACGTGCCCCATGGAAATATACATTAAAGCCGCAAGGAAAAACAATGATGAAATAAGCCTTGATTTAAGATTTTTTTCTTCCGAATCATCCTTTACGGTTTTAGTTTTTGGAGTGCTGCCTTTTACCGATGCACCGTAGCCTGCATCGATAACGGCAGAAATAATTGTTTTTTCATCCGCCGTGCCTTCCACCGTCATGGAATTGGTTAAAAGGTTTACAGAACAAAGCGTGACACCGTCAATCTTTGATACCGCTTTTTCAACCCTTGCAGAGCAAGCGGCACAGCTCATTCCCGTAACATTAAACTGTTTCATTTTTTCCTCCGAAATTTATTTTCCTTTAAAATATTTTAGCCATAATTTTAAAAAAAGTCAAGAAGATTCCTTAAAAATATTGACTTGTTTAACATAAACATTTATAATATTTTTATTACATAAAAGGCGGTAAAAGTATGAAATTAGCAGAAAAGCTGACACTTGATGAAGAACGTGCACTTTACGGTGCGAGAAATACAAAAATAAAAGACTGTATATTCGACGGACCACAGGACGGCGAGTCTGCCCTTACAGAATGCAGAAATATATCTGTTGAAGGCTGCACATTTGCCCTGCGCTATCCCCTCTGGCACGTAACCGGCGCGGAGATTGTTAATTCAAAAATGAAAGACACCTGCCGCGCACCTTTGTGGTATTCTAAAAAGCTTGACATAAAAAATGCTGTAATAAACGGCGTTAAAGCTCTCCGTGAATGCAGAAATGTTTCTATCACATCCTCCTATATAGTTTCTCAGGAATTCGGCTGGATGTGTAAAGGTCTTTGGGTCAAAGACGCTTCCCTCGAAGCTGAATATCCGTTTTTTCAAAGCAGGGATATAACCCTTGATAACTTCAGCTTAAAGGGTAAATACTCTTTTCAGTATGTAAAAAACGTCACTATTAAATATTCATACCTTGATACAAAGGATGCCTTCTGGCACGCAAAAAACGTAACCGTATATGACAGCGTTA
>JAUNRD010000045.1 GCA_030535815.1 Clostridia bacterium | reverse complement strand
CGCAATTCCAGGGGATACGGTGCTTTCTCTGTGAAAGTCTCCCACTTTACCGGGATAGCGGAAATACATATCCGACCACATCATAGGCTTGTAGCCATATTTTTTGCAGATTTCGTTAACCTTTATAAGATGCTCGGTTATAATTTCTTTTCTGTCTCTGATGCCAAACCTGTCAAGATATTTACCTCTGCCTATTTCAAAGGCTTCGTCCATTCCGATATGTATTCTGTCTGATGAAAAGCACTCTCTTAAGGTTGCAATGCATTTTTCTATAAATTCATATACCGGCGGGTGGTTTGCACACAAAATGCCCGGTCTGTCAGAAAGGCGCATACCCTCAATCCATTTTGTGTAGTGGGTGAGGTGCGCCAAGGTCTGCACGCAGGGGATTATTTCAACGCCCATAGCCTTTCCGTATTCGTCAATTGCCTTAAGCTCTTCTTTCTTATACCTTCCACGCTGATAACCGAACATTTCACATCCTTCAACCTCGTAGGTGTCCTCGGTATAGAGCATCAGCATATTAAGTCCGTAGAGCGCCATATAATCGATAAATTCAAAAACCTTATCTACGCGCATAACGCCGTTTCTTGACACGTCTATCATAGCACCGCAGGTTTTAAATCGGGGATGCTCTTCGATTTTCACGGTTTCCTTCCCCTCTTTTTTAGCCTTTGCCAGAAGCATACATCCCCTCATAAGCTGAGGAACGGTTTTGTAACCGATTTCTATGCCCGATGCATCCATTTTCACCTTTACGCCGTTAAAATCCGTAAGGGTTATGTTGTCCGGTTCATTCGTTTCGCACATCAAAAAGGCTTTTTTTATTATTCCTTTCGTATCCATCGTCTTCTCCCCTTACAAGTATCATATCTTTCCCAATTTTTTCTATGTTTTCCCAGGGAATTATCCTATCGGAATTTTTCATAATTGAGGAAAAGAGCTTGCCCGACGGCACCGTAACCGAAATTATTCGCCCCGATATATCATCTATTTCCATATCGCAGATGTAACCAAGACGTTTTCCCGTCGCAATATCAAGCACTTCCTTTTGCCTGAATTCCGAAATTTTCGCCATAAAACCGCCTCCTATTTAAAGGCTATGCGGCAAATTATTTTTTATTCTTTTTAGCGTATGCGCAGATGTCCGAAAGCACACAGTTTTCGCATTTAGGCTTTCTTGCGTCGCAAACCGCTCTTCCGTGGTCAACAAAGTGATGGCCAAGCATAGTCCAGTAGTCCTTTGGCGTAAACTTCATTAAGTCCTTTTCTATTTTTTCGGGCGTTTCTTCTTTTGTCAAGCCGATTCTTCCCGCCAGACGTTTGGCGTGGGTGTCAATTACGATTCCCGGAATCCCGAAGGCATCGCCCAATACAAGGTTTGCGGTTTTTCTGCCTGTTCCCGGAAGGGACAAAAGCTCATCCATAGTCTTCGGCACTTCCCCTCCGAAATCAGAAAGAAGCTTTTTTGCACAGCCTATTATGTTTTTCGCCTTGTTGTGGTAAAAGCCCGTGCTTTTTATGTCCTGCTCAAGTTCGGTTAAATCCGCGGCAGCAAAGGACTCCACCGTAGGATATTTTTCATATAAGGTTTTAGTTACAATATTAACCCTTGCATCGGTGCACTGTGCCGCAAGCTGTGTTGCGATGAGTAACTGAAACGGATCCTTATAGGTAAGGGTACATTCCGAATCGGGATACAGCGCACTGAGCCTTTCTCTCACGATAAGGATTTTTTCCTGTCTTTTCATTCTATTCCTTCTTTCGGAAATTTTTTTAATATTTTCGTTGCTATTTTCATAATTATATGATAATATAATAGTTGAATTTTATCAAGGGGGAATTTGATGAATTTTTTAGAAAATTCAGGTAACGCGCTCACCAATATGGGTGCATACGGCGCTTACCTTACAGCAGGTTATGACAGTAAAATTAACCCTATGACAATAGGTTGGGGGCAAATCGGCATTTCCCAGGGAAAAAGCGTTTTCTGCGTTATGGTGCGCCAGTCCCGCTATACAAAGGAATTACTTGATAAAAACCCGGTATTTACGGTTTCAATTCCTTTTGATGCTTCACACAAGGCATCCCTTGCCTTTTGCGGAAGCAAATCGGGACGGGATTTTGACAAGATTAAAGAGTGCAATTTGGAAACTGTTCCGTCAAAGGAAATTGACGTTCCGGGAATTTCAGGCTGTATGGTTTATGAATGCCGCGTCATTTATAAAACCGAAATGTCAAAAGATGAAACCTGCCCCGGATGCAACGAAAAATGGTACAAAAACGGTGATTATCATACCGTTTACACAGCAGAAATATTAAATTATAAGGAGAATTAATATGAGAAACGTTTTCACAGAAGGTATCCGCGATACCAGAGCAAAAAGATACTTGATGCCCAAGAAGATTGTATGGACAAACGGCGACATTGACAATGTTGAGGCTCTTATGATGGATAAGCCTCTTCAGGCCCCCTTAAACATCGGCCCTGTCTGCACAATCAAGGAAGGCGGTTCTATTTTACTTGACTTCGGCTACGAAATCCACGGCGGATTACTTATTATCGCTCACGGCTGTGAGTGTGATGTTCAGAAGGAAGGAAGACTTCATATCCGCTTCGGCGAATCCGTTATGGAATGTATGACCGAGCTTTACGGCGAAAAGAATGCAACAAACAACCACGCTCAGCGTGATCTGGAGCTTCCCGTTTCTATGATGGGCTCCATCGAAATCGGACAGACAGGCTACCGTTTTGTAAGAATCGACTGCCCCAAGGGCTTCGTTCACTTAAACGTTATCCGTGCCGCTTTCATTTATGAGGACATCGAATACAAGGGCATATTTACATCCGACGATGCAATGCTTAACGAAGTATTTGAAACCGCTGTTTACACAGTTCACTTAAATATGCAGAACTACCTCTGGGACGGGATCAAGCGTGACCGTCTTGTATGGATCGGCGATATGCATCCAGAGACCTCCACAATTCAGAGAGTATTCGGCTATGACGACTGTGTTCCCAAGAGCCTGGATTTAACAAAGGAATGCTTCGCTCCCGACAAGTGGATGAACAACATCCCCTCCTACACACTCTGGTGGATAAAGATTCACTGGGATTGGTATATGCAGAACGGTAACTACGATTATCTCTTCGCTCAGAAGGATTATCTCTATGCAACACTTTCAAACCTCTTCTCCGTAATCAACGAAGACGGTACAATCGCAATTGACAAAAACTTTATCGACTGGCCCACATCAACTGATCCCCAGGGACAGAAGGCAGGCGTTGCCGCAATCTTCACCATGGCACTTGATGCCGCAAGTAATATTGCAAAAGAATACAAGGATGAAGAAATGGCTTCAAAGTGCGAAGGCTATAAGAAGCTTATCATGGCAAACGCTCCCGATCCCGGTAACTGCAAGGCTGCAGCGGCTCTTCAGGCACTTGCGGGAATCAGCACTTATGAAGATGTAAACAAGAACATTTTAGCAGTTGATCCCTTACATAACGTATCCACCTTCCTTGGCTATTACGTTCTTAAGGCAAGAGGCGAAGCAGGTGACGTTGACGGCACAATCGACCTTATGAACAAGTTCTGGGGCAAGATGATTGAGCTTGGCGCAACAACCTTCTTTGAAGACTTTAACTTGGAGTGGACAGAGGGTGCAAAGAGAATTGATGAATTTGTAGCACCCGATGAAAACGACATCCACGGCGACCACGGTGCATACTGCTACAAGGGCTTCCGTCACAGCTTATGTCACGGCTGGGCATCAGGTCCCGCAGCTTACATCCAGGAATACATTTTAGGTGTTAAGGTACTCGCTCCCGGCTGTAAGAAGGTAAGTGTAAAGCCCAATCTCGGCACAAAGCTTAACTACATCCACGGCACCTATCCCACACCCTACGGTGTAATCAGCATTGATGCAAGAAGATGCGCCGACGGAACAGTTGATGTTAAAATCAATAAGCCCACTCAGGTTGAAATCGTTGACTGACTTTTATAAATTAAAAGGGGAACTATCAAGCGATAGTTCCCCTTTTTTATATGTTTGTGCTTGTAATATAGTCTTCAACCAAAGCATCCTGGATTTTTCTTAAAAGCTCGCCTGCTTTTCCGCCCACCTCTTTATCGTCAATGTGGGTTGCAACGATACAGAAGTTGGAGCTTGAAGAAAGCATAATTTCATCGGCATCAAGCAAAAATTCCAGTGAATAGGGCTCTTCCACTACGGGAACTCCCAATTTGTTGCAAACCTTGATCAAGTTCTTTCTTGCAATTCCGGGAAGTACAAGATTGTCAAGGGGTGCTGTATAAAGCTTTCCGTCCTTTAAGCAGTGAACGTTGGTGTGTGCGCCTTCCGTCACTCTGTTTTTTATGCCGTCCGCTTCCTTGCGGTACATAACGCATTCCTCTGCCCCCGCTCTTTCAGCCGCTTCAGATGCAAGAACGCTGGGAAGAAGGCAAAGGGTTTTTATATGGCACATATAAAAACGGATATCCTCATAGGTGATTATTTTCGCCCTTCTGTAAATATCAGCAAGCTTTCTGGGAGTAACCGTTACCCAGAGGTTTGCTTTGGCGTTTTTGGGGAAAATGTGATTTCGGGGAATGTTTGCCCCTCTTGTTATCTGCCAGTATAAAAATGTTTCGCCGTTAGTTTCGCTTGTATCAACCTTTGAAACAAGGTCTAAAAGAAGCTCTTTCAATTCATCCTTTGTATAGGGAATTTCAATTTCCACCATTGAAGCAGAATTAAAAAAGCGGTCGATGTGGTCATCCAGGCAATAGATAACGCCGTTTCTCGTTGCCGTTGCATCGTAAACGCCGTCACCAAACCAGCACACTCTGTCGGTCATAGGAATGTTTATATTTTCAATTAAATCATATTTGCCGTCGTAAAATCCTAAATTTTTAAGAAGTCCGGGCATATTCATTCTCCTTTTACTTTCAAGAATCGTATTTTATTTTACATTATAGATACGTTTTAGTCAATAGTTTTTTCAAGTCTTCAAAGAGCTGTTTTGTTTTCCATTCCGCCGCCGTAGCCGGTGAGTTTTCCCTTTTTCCCAACCACTCTGTGACAGGGAATTATGATGCATAAGGGGTTCCACCCAACGGCACCGCCCACCGCCTGAGCGGACATTTTTTCCCTGCCCTGCTTTTTCGCTATTTCCTTTGCGATAAAGCCGTAGGTTACGGTTTTTCCGTAAGGGATTTTTATCATCATATCACTTACTTCTTTTCTGAAAGGGGTTAGGTTTTCTATTTTGTATTTCGGAGTAAAGTCAGGAACGTTTCCGCCGAAATAGATATCAAGCCACTTTTTGGTTTCCCTGAAAATTTCAAGTTCTCTTTCTTCTGAAAATTTATCTGCCTTTTTTTCATCACGGCTTCCTTCAAAATAAAGGTTTGTAAGAGCCTCGCCGTCACTTATCATAACCATATCGGAAAAACCTTCGGGTGTTTTATAAAAGCTTTTATATTTCATTTTACTTTCAGTCCTTATCCGTTCTGAAGGGTGCAAGAGGAAGCCCTGCGCTGTTATAGATATGCTTTCCGAAATAGTACATACCAAAGCCGTATCGCACAATTTCCGGTTCCGGCACTTCTGGCGAATATACTTCTAAACGGTTATCCTCCGTGATTTTCACAAAACCTCTCTTAAGCACCTTATCCTTCCCTGCGATAAGCATTTCCACACCGCCGGTCTGTCCGTATAAGCCGTCTGCATTATAAAGTGTTATATACGCCTTTCCGTCCTTGAATTCCACCGATTTGAATATAGGCTGATCTGCTAAAATATCCATTCCGTAGGTGTATTTCATAGCCTTTAAGAAAAGACGCCTTGCAATTTCCTTTTTGCGCTTGGGGTGAATTTCAAAGATATCCCCCTGCTCTGCCGATGTGACAAGGTGGTTTTTTTCGCCCATAACTGTCGCCTGTTGCTGCGCTTCCCTTAAAAACGCCCAGTTGTTCCCGGTTATAAACTTAAGGTCAGCAATCTCCTTTAAGTCGGCGTGGCTTCCTATATAGGGTGCAAGCTCCACGGCGTACACATCCATATCGCATTCAAACTTTTCTCTTATGCACTTTAAGAAGGTAAGGTATTTTTCAAGGTAGTCCCTGTCATATCCGTTGGACTCACCCTGATACCATAGCATCGCCCTGACTTTGAAGGGTACAATTTCAGAAAACATACTTTCCCACAAAACAGAGGGTGATACCGAGTCGTAAGGGCCTTTTAGTTTCTGCGGAAAATCATCCAGGTTTGCCTTAGGTACCGCGGCATAAACGCCGAGGCGCCTTGTATCATCAAGTCTTCCCTTGTGTTTTTCTTTTATATATATTTCCACATCTCTTGTAAACTTATCAAATTCTTTTTCATACTTTCCCATATCAAGGGAAGATACAAATTCCGTAAATTCTTTAATCTGCCCATCTAAAGACGGTACTCCGTAAAAGTACGACTTTTCGATAAAAGCTTCAATTCTGCGTCCGCCCCAGTTGCAGGAAATGATGCCTATGGGCACGTTTACTTTCCTTTGGAGATACTCTGCAAAGTAGTGACCTATTGCAGTAAAATTAAGCGCTGCTTCCTCCGTTTTTATCTGCCATGGCGTATCGCAGTTATAGACATCCGCAAAGTGGTATCCGTATGTATCAACGCCCTTTTTGTATCTTCTCGGCACGGTGAAGTAGCGGATGGCGTTGTTATCGCAATTCTTTGCGTCCGAAAAGCCCGATTCCGTGGCGAAAAGCGGCATCTCCATATTTGACTGCCCGGAAGCTAAAAACACGTCTCCGATTAAAATATCTCTTAAAACAAGTTCTTTTCCGCCAAGGTCTATTTTCATTTCATAGGGGCCGCCAAAGGGCTTTGGCGAAAGTTTCGCACGCCATTTTCCGTTTTCAGATGTACCTTCCGCCGTTTCGCCTAAAAACGTCACTTTCACCTTTCCCTCGCCCGTTCCGAATATGCACAGGGGCATATCCCTCTGCAGTACCATATGGTCTGTAAATATACTTGCAAGCTTCATTGTAAATTCCACTCTTCTCAATTAGTTTATGTAAATAGTATACCACATTGCTCTTAAAAAAACAAGTGCTGCCTTCTGATGAAGGCAGCGTTTTTTCATATTTTCTCAAGTGCTTCTACTATGCACTCTGTGTAAATCTTCGAAAGGCGTCCCGGAATTTTCGAAAGAGCGTTTTTTGTTTCAAGAAGGAAAGCTTTCTCCTTTGTGATTTTCGAAGTAATGCACCTTTCATTTTTCCTCGGAAGAAGAGCACCCCCAAGGCAGGCAAATACATTTAAGTCATCAGGGCAGGTAAAGCCCAAAAGAATTCTTGTAAGTGCCTTTTCATATTCTTCGTCAATGGTGAAATATTCGTTATTCCACATTTTATCGCCGTAAATCAAAATTTCCGAAGGTAACGTATAGCTGTAATGCGGAGAATCCTTTTCGTTGCCGTAATCCCAGGCACACATTTCGCTTCCCATAATATTCTTTTTAAGTTCATCATCGCTATAAGGGCGTTCGTCAATTTTCCAGTCCCCTATGGTATCTTCTCTGTTTGCTCTTTCGTGGGTATAGTCGATATCCACATAAGCCTCGGGATAGTGAGAGTTTATCATTTTTCTTCCCGTCTTTAACTGGCTGTTCATTGATACGTTTATATGAGGCCCTCTCATGGGTGCGGCAACTCTCCAGAAATGAAGTATAATGTCAGAAGGCAGCTTAACATCCCTTTCCGTATCAATCTGGTCGTTCCACATTATAACGGTCTTTCCGTTCTTTTTAACCATTTCGCAAACATTTGTCATTACATAATAGTATAAATCCTGCACATCGGCTATGCCTTTTTCCTTCATAAGGGCGTTACACTTTTTGCAATCGGCCCAATGGCATTTTGCCACAAGCCCCAAATCGTCAAAGGAAAGCTCATCTCCTCCGATGTGGAAATATTCACCGGGGAAAATTTCGCAAAGCTCATCAATTATGTTCTCATATATCTTGAAAACACTTTCCTCGCCAATGCAGGGAGTCCACTTGCTTTGCTCTTGTAGGTCTGTTTCGCATGTTAAATCAGGATAGCATTCAACAAGCTTTCCGCTGTGACCCGGGCAGTCAAATTCGGGGATTATATTAAATCCGAGAGCGTCACAAAGTTTAATCAGTTCCTTCATTTCTGAAATCCCGTAAGCATTTTCTATAAACATTTCTTCTTTAAGCGAGGAAAGCTTAATTGCAAAACCTTTATTGTCTGAAAGATGCAGATGAAGAATGTTGATTTTTGCCTTTGCCATAAGTGCCAGATCATCCAGAAAGCGTTCCTTGTCCGGAATTCCCCTTGCAAGGTCTATCATAACTCCGCGGTGTGTAAACCTTGGCTTATCGGAAAAATCGCACTCAGGAAGATATGCCTTACCTTCTCTTATTTTTAAGATATTACTTATATGTGCCAAAGCATTTCTTAAGCCCTCATAGTCGCCGTAGGTTATATGCGCCTTTCCCGACGATATTTTAAGGCTGTATTCGCCTTTTATCTTTAAGTTTTTATCAAAACTTGCTTTTATGGTTCCTTCAGTGCCGGTTACCGCATAGTCGCAGAACAGTGCATCTATCAGTGTTTTCGCTTTTTCTTTGTAATTGTCAAGAGAAATATTAAGCGGAAGGGAAAATTCCGACTCGTTTCCGTAAACGGCATTTTTAGCCTGCGGTATGCTTTTAATTTTCATAGAAACACTCCTTAATATTTGTTTTCACCATAACAAATCAGACTGTAATTTTTATCAGTATATCACACTATCTTATAAAAGTCTATGATTTTAATTTGCCTCTTTGATTGATTTATTTTGACATAAAAAAGCACTGTCGAAACAGTGCTTAACTCTTATAAATGCATACCGCCGTCTATAATGAGGTCGGTACCTGTGATATAACGCCCCGCGTCGCTTGAAAGAAGGAGCGCTCCCCCCGCTATATCATAAGCTTCTCCCGCATATCCTGCAGGAATTTTTGATAAAACGATATCTCTGTACTTATCGTCGTTTAAGGCTTCTTCATTTCTCGGCGTTGCAATCACACCCGGTGCAATGTTGTTTACGGTTATCCCGAAGGGTGCTAATTGTGATGCCAGATTTGTCACAATATTCATATTGGCGGATTTTGTCGCTGCATAAAACGTCATTTCCTTATGGGGCTTATACTGCTGAACGCTTCCAACCGTAATGATTCTGCCCCATGAGTTTTCTTTCATTTTGGGAACATATTTCTGTATAAGCTGAAAAGTGGATTTCACATTGATGTCAAACTGCTTATACATATCCTCTTCTGTAATCTCGTCCCACTTTTTCTTTATCTGAACTGAGGCGTTTAAGATAACGATATCAACGTCCCCCGTTGCGGCATAAAGCTTTTCTGCAGCATCTTTTTCAAGCAGATTTACGCATACCGGGTAAGAGTTTTTTATTTCCGAGGAAATATTTTTTGCTTTTTCCTCTGAGCTTCCGCAGTGGATGAAAACAGTAGCTCCGTATTCAGATAAGGTTTTTGCAATCGCAAGGCCTATCCCTTGAGTTGAGCCCGTTACAAGGGCCTTTTTTCCTTCAAGATTAAACATACTCTGCCTCCTTAAAGTGCCGATTGGGTATCCGTCGGATCGCCGTTTTCGGCAAGATAATATTCCTCTGTCCAGTCAAGGTCACGGTAGGCTGCTGCACGGTCGTCCGTCTTTATAAATTCC
>JAUNRD010000413.1 GCA_030535815.1 Clostridia bacterium | reverse complement strand
TGTAAGATATTCAAAAAGGACGTATCCGGTCACGTAAAGGGTAAGTCCATTTCTCAGTTCCAGGCCCTTTGTACAGCGCTTGCAGCTACAATCGGTGTTGGTAACATTGCCGGTGTTGCAACTGCTATTTCCATCGGTGGTCCCGGTGCGGTTTTCTGGATGTGGGTTGCAGCATTCCTCGGTATGATGACAAACTATTCTGAAAACGTACTTGGTATCTTCTACAGAAGAAAGAATGCTGACGGCGAATGGTCCGGCGGTCCTATGTACTACCTTGAAGAAGGTCTTGGCGGATACAAGGGCTTTAAGGTGATAGGTAAAATCCTTGCAATTCTTTTCTCCATCTTCTGCATTCTTGCATCCTTCGGTATCGGTGCAATGGGTCAGATAAACAAAATTGTTATCAATATGGTTTCTGCTTTCGATATTCCTGCTCTTTCCGGCAAGGTTCTTTATGAAGGCGTATCCTTATATCACGTTATAATCGGTGTTGTTCTTTTAATCATTGCGGCTCTCATCATCGTAGGCGGTCTTAAGAGAATTGCAAACTTCGCAGAAAAGGTTGTTCCCGTAATGGTTGTTCTTTTCGTTGTAGGAAGCCTTATCATCATCGGTGTAAACTATGCACAGATTGGTGCTGCTTTTGCTTCCATTTTCAAATATGCATTTAATGTTCCTGCGGTAGTAGGCGGTGCAGGAGGTACTGTTGTTGCAACAATAATCACACAGGGTTGTAAGAGAGGAGTATTCTCCAACGAAGCAGGTCTCGGTTCTTCCGTTATGGTACACTCAAGCTCCAACGTTAAGGAACCCGTTCGTCAGGGCTTATGGGGTATCTTCGAAGTATTCGCAGACACTATGATTGTTTGTACAATGACAGCACTCGTTGTTCTTACATCAGGCTTTATCGATCTTGAAACAGGTTACCTTGCAGAAGGCGTTGTAGCAGATACACTTGTTGCAAAGGCATTCTCCACAGTATTCGGTCCCGCAGGTCAGGGCTTTGTTGCAATCGCAATTCTTCTCTTTGCATTCACAACAGTACTTGGCTGGGATGTTTACGGTTCAAAGGCTTGGGAATATCTCTTCGGTACAAAGTCCAAGCTCGTTTATAAGTTTATCCACCTTGCAACAATTATGTGCGGTGCACTCCTTACATCTTCTCTTGCTTGGGACATCTCCGATACCTTCAACGGTCTTATGATGGTTCCCAACCTTATCGGTGTTATTGCACTTTCAGGTCTCGTTATGAAAATTACAAAGAACTATGTTGACAGAAAGCTTAAGAACAAGGACGTAAAGCCTATGCTTTCTATAATTCCCGAAATTCAGAAGGAAATGGAAGAAAATTTATAATAGGTATGAAAAAGCCATTGATTGCTTTGCAATCAATGGCTTTTTTTACTCGTTTATGACATTTATTTCTGTTAAATCTTCAATTTCACCAAGCTTGTCTATAAGTGCGATTTTTTCTGAAAGCAAGCTCTTCTGATAGATATTATTAAGGCTTAAGCGTTTTACTTTTGCATTTTTGTCAATGCGGAGGAAAGGGATTTTTGAAAAGGATTCTTCGCGGCTTACATTTGAAATAGCAAGTCCTTCCACATCCATTTCACGGTCAACCCAGATGAAGGGGTTGTTTCCGCCGTGAACATCCTTTGTGCCGACGCATGTTTCGGCGTGGATATTTTCAATCACGATATTTTTCATCTTTCCGCGGCAGTTTTCCTTGTAATAATAGTTGGTAAGACCTATGCAGTAGATGTAAAAGCTTCCGTATACGTTGGAAATTTTTATGTTTTCAAGGGGAATGTCATGGGATAAAAGTCTTACGGCACTGTGGCTGTGCTCGGCATAAATTCCGTCAATGGTGATATTTTTAATGGGACCGTATAAGGAGTCATCGGTGGTTATGGCAACCAGGTCATCGTGGCAGGCACCCTTTAAGTTTCGTATGCTGCCGTTTTTGCATCCGCCTTCAACGTGGATTCCGTCCATATTCCACAGCTTGGGACTGCCTTCGGTATAGTCAAAGAATATGTCCGATACATCAAAATCTTCAATATATGCCATCTGAACGCCGTAAACTACGGGATTTTTTATGGTAACGTTTTTAATTATAAAGCGGCGTATGTTGCAAAAGCGCATACAATGGCCTGAATAAAGGGGCGCAAACACCTTCGAAGTGGTTTTGTCAAA
>JAUNRD010000412.1 GCA_030535815.1 Clostridia bacterium | reverse complement strand
AGCAGTAAATTAAGCAACGGCATAGAAGTTCCTACCGCACCGAAAGCATTATCGCCTATGTACTTACCTACAACAATACCGTCTACCGTATTATAAAGCTGCTGAGCTATATTTCCGATTATCATCGGAAGTGTAAAAATAAGAATGCTCTTCCACGGAGGGCCCACTGTCATATCTGTAGGAGCAAATAACTTTTTAAGCATGTATTCCACCTCAATATATATCATAGCACAAAATGACATTTTTTTCAATAGCATTATTGTATATTCTAAACGCCTTTCAACGTCGTTTATGCACAAAAATCACAACAAAAAATGCTTGCAGCGCAAGCATTTTTTTATCAAAGCCAAAGGCCATATACTTTATGACGGAATTTAACATTAAGCACCAGTCCTATTGCAAGATATGCTGCCAGAAGATTTGAACCTCCCGAACTGAAAAACGGAAGCGGAATTCCTGTCACCGGAAGCAAATTAAGACACATTCCGATGTTTTCCATTGTATGGAATAAAAGGAAACATCCAACGCCGATACAGAGCATACTTCCGAAGGTATCCCTTGCCTTTTTTGATGCAGCAAAGCATCTGTAAATTATAAACAGGAGAAGCAGGAGAACTATAACACACCCTAAAAAGCCAAATTCTTCACCAACAACCGAATAGATAAAGTCCGTTCTCGCCTGAGGAAGATATCCGGTCTGTGTCTGATTCCCTTTCATATATCCGTTACCGGTAAGCTGTCCCGACCCTATTGCAAGCATTGACTGTAAAACCTGGTATCCGTCATCAAGGGGTGAAAGTTCAGGATTCAAAAACGTAAAAATTCTCGCCCTCTGGAAATCACTCAGAACAAAAGTCCACACGGGAACAGCCGCTACAACAGCAGTAAAAATCGCCATTGCAAAATATTTAAGTTTAACGCCAGCTATAAAAAGCATGCCTATGAATGTGAAGGCGAAAACCATTGTCGTGCCATAGTCAGGCTGGCAAAGCACAAGCCCGGCAAATACAGCAAAATGCAATACTAAAAGTACAAGATTTTTAGTTTCGTTAATTTTGTCTTCTACTTTTGCAATGTGTGTAGATATAGAAATTATAAAAGCTATTTTTGCAAATTCAGAAGGCTGCACACTGACCGGTCCCAGATTAATCCAACCTTTAGTACCAACTTCTTCACCGCCCGTTCCTATAAGCAAAACAAGAACAAGCATGGCAATTCCTATTCCTCCGATAACCCAACCCAAGGCATCTAAAATATCATAATCTATGTAGCAGGTGAAAGCCATTGCCAGAATACCTATGGCAAGTGCTACCGACTGCACCAAAACATCTCTGCCGCTGCTTCCGCCGGCAATTCCTGCACTGTAGATAAGAGCAATGCCGAAAAGGCTGCATAAAAGAGCCGGAATAAAAATGCTCCAGTCAAAATTATTTATAAAATATTTAAATCCGCGTCGTTTCAATCAAATCACCATATCTTTAGTGTATTTCTTAATAAGTATATCACAAAACTTCTTTTATAACAACACTTTTTTTATTTCCGGAATATTTTTTCTTTGTTGCAAGTCCGCCTCTGATATGCCTTACCTCTTTATTTTCATTCAATATTGTCCTGACTTCGTCATACAAGCTGCGGTTTATCCACTTAAGCCTCTCTGTCACATCTTTGTGCACCGTTGATTTTGATATTCCGAATTTTTTTGCAGCAGCCCTGACCGTGCTTTTATTGTCTATAATAAATTCTGCCAGACACACAGTACGGTTTTCAATATATCCTCTCACCAAAAGCATCTCCCATAAATTATTTATTATAATTTATGAAAGAAAAATGCCGCTTATTACACTAAGCGGCATATATTCAGATAACTTCTTTTATATATTCATAAATAGCATTTCCCCATGCTTTTCCGCCTTCATTATCAGGATGTCCTCCGTAAATAGTTTTATAGGGTTCTTCCTTACTTTTCGATAAAACATTACGGTTATCAAAATATCCGTCGCAAAGAGGCGCGATTTCATTTTCAATGCGGCAATTTACACATTCCCATATTTTTATGTAATCTCCGGAATAGTCAAAAGGCGGAACAGACTGGATTATCACTTTTTTTCCGATTGATTTAAGAATATTTACAATCTTTGTAAGATTGCAAATAACTTCTTCTGCCTTATACCCTCTCAGAATACTGTTTACTCCAAGACATA
>JAUNRD010000411.1 GCA_030535815.1 Clostridia bacterium | reverse complement strand
TTCGCTCAATAGCCTCAACTCCTTTGCATATGATAAAATCCCATAAAAACTTCTGCTTCGCATTGACGAAAGCTTACTTTTATGATATAATGTGGGAACAGAGATGTTGTATCAGAAGCTTGATTTTACAAGTATATTATAACGGCGGGGAAATAAATTGTCCCCACACTTTTTAAAAAAACAAGTGTGGGAAACCGTACTTTTTTTATTGAAGTGTGGGGAAAAGTGTGGGAATCCTGTTATAAAATACAGGAGCCGGAGGAAATGGGTATGAAAAAATTATGTTTAAGCCTTCTTGCAGTATCGGCGATGCTGTTTATTATGTCGGGATGCGATAAGGTAGGAGATAAAGCCACAAGTATGTCATTTATTTACGGAGTTACGGGGCTTTTTTCGCTGCTTCTGCTTGTGGGCTATTTTGCATTGATAAGAAAAAAGGAAATGTGGTTTATAGTACTTTTCACATCAGTTTTTGTTGTAAACACAGGGTATCTTCTGTTGTCCGTTTCAAAAACTCTTGAAATGGCACTTAATGCAAACCGCATTGCATATCTGGGCTCGGTATTTCTTCCTTTGTCGATGATTATGATAATAGCGAAGGTTTCTGATATTAAAATCAGAAAATGGACGGTTTGCATCCTTGGAATTATTTCAATGCTTGTTTTCCTTATTGCCGCAAGTCCGGGAATTTCAGACATTTACTATAAGTCCGTTTCACTTTCTTATATTAACGGAGTTTCAGTGCTGGTTAAGGAATACGGCCCCTGGCACCCTTCTTATCTTTTTTATCTGCTTGGGTATTTCTTACTGATGGTTTCCATAACTATCCACGCCATAGTAAAGAAAAAACTGGAATCCACAGCACACGCAGTTGTTCTTATTGTTGCTGTGTTTGTCAACATATGTGTGTGGCTTCTTGAACAGCTTGTAAAGATTGACTTTGAGTTTTTGTCGGTTTCCTATATTATAAGTGAGTTATTTTTAATATGCCTGTATCTTATGATTCAGCATCAGGAGGTACTAATATCTTCTCTTCAGGAAAAAATAACGGCGGCACAGAAAAAACGGGAGGAACCGGGGAAAAATTCTCCTGAGTTTACAGAGCGTTGCAATTATATGGCACAGCAGCTTCCCCGTCTCACACCTACGGAAAGAGCGATTTATGAGTGCTATATTTCCGGAATGTCCACAAAAGAAGTTCTTACTGAAATGAATATTTTAGAAAACACCTTGAAATTCCATAATAAAAATATTTACAGTAAGCTTGGTGTTTCATCAAGAAAGCAGTTGGTAGAGTATGCTGTTGCGATAAACAACAATAAAAGCTGACCTTATGGTCAGCTTTTTGTAATAGGAAAAGCCACACTTTAATATGTATATACGGGGTGATTTATTTGGTTATATACATAAAAAGGGCAACGGTAATTCTTGTAATAATGACGCTGGTGGTGATTTATCTTACAATGACTCTTTATAACAGGAGCACAAAGCCGGCATTTTCTCGTGAAAACAGCTATACAGTGATAATAGATGCGGGGCACGGAAATCCTGACGGAGGGGCAACGGGTATATCAGGCATAGGCGAAAGCGAAATAAATTTAAAAATTTCTCAAAAACTTAGTGCAAAGCTTAAAGAAAAGTGCTATAATGTAATTATGACCAGGGAGACGGCGGACGGAATATATTCGGAAGGAAACAGTATAAAGGAAAAAAAGCTTTCTGATATGCATAATAGGGAAAGGATAATCAACGGCTCCGGAGCCGATATTTTTATAAGCATTCATATGAATTCCTTTTCAGACAGCTCGGTTTCAGGCGCTCAGGTTTTCTATTCCGCTAACAGGGATGAATCAAGCGTTCTGGCAGAATGTATAAGGTTGCATCTTATTCCGATTTATGAAAAAAACGACCGTATATTGAAGGAAGCTCCGAAAAGCATTTATCTTATGAATAAAGCAAAAATTCCCGCCTGCCTGCTTGAGTGCGGATTTTTGTCAAATGTGGAAAATGAAGCACTTTTAATGAGCGATGATTATCAGGAAAAAATAGCGGAGGCTATAGCCTCCGGAATTGATGATTATTTTAAAGGAGATACCTATGAAAAGTAAAACAGTTTTTTGCTGCAGTGAGTGCGGCTATGAAACAGCGAAGTTCCTCGGAAAGTGTCCGTCCTGCGGAGAATGGAACACTCTTAAGGAACAAA
>JAUNRD010000044.1:6659-9851 GCA_030535815.1 Clostridia bacterium | reverse complement strand
ATCAAAAAAGTTTTAAGAAAATAACAAATTCCCCTTGTTTTAATTCTGTTTTGGTGATATAATAATTAATTAATAATATAATCGGAGAAATTGTGTCTTTTTGTGAAAGGAAAGAGCAAATTATGAAGATAAAAGTTGATAAACTTACATATAAAGAATTTACTGAATATGCGGATTCAACCATTGCAAAGCCCATAAAAATGACTCTGGCGTTTTTCATCGGCGTGGCAATAATTTTAATCATTGTCGCAATGAGCAAGCCATCATTTGAAGGCGCTGTTACGCCGCTTTTCTGGTGCGTGGGAATTCTTGCATTCCTTCTTGTGGCATCGAATACAAGCGTAAATACTGCATTTAAAAAATCGGGGCTTGCATCAACCAATTGCAGTTACACCTTTATGGAAGACGGTATGAAAATCGCCATGGGAAAATTAAAGGGCGACCTTGAGTGGAAATATGTCAAATATGTAAAAGAAACCAAAAATCTCTGGATTATGAGAGTGCCCAACAGCCAGTTTATAATCCCTAAAAGATGTATGAACGAAGATGAATGGGAGAGTCTTATAAACACATACATTCCCGAAGATAAAATAAAGCGGATGAAGTATAAGAGAAGTACCCCTGAAAGGACGACAGACGATGACAGTGAAGACTGATGAAAAAGAAATTTTAAGACAGAAGGAATTTGCCGAAAAGGTTAAAAATATAATCGGTGAAGGAAAAAAATATCTTTTGATAACACTTGGCTGTCAGCAAAATGAGAGCGACTCTGAAAAGCTTCACGGGATGCTTAGTGAAATGGGCTATACCGAAACAGAGCTGATAGATGAAGCCGACCTTATTTTATACAACACCTGTGCGGTAAGGGAAAATGCGGAGAAAAAGCTTTTCGGAAGAATCGGTGCATTAAAGCCCTATAAAGAAAAAAATCCCGACCTTATAATAGGCGTGTGCGGTTGTATGACGCAGCAAAAGGGGATGGACGAGCGTTTCCGTCGCTATTACAAATATGTTGATATGGTATTCGGAACCCACAGCTTATATGCCCTTCCTGAAATTTTATATAAGGCAATAGAAGACAGAGCTCAGATACGCGATATAAGAGATATTGACGGCGAGGTTACGGAAGGAATTCCGATAAAAAGGCAGAGCAACGTAAAGGCCTACCTTTCTGTTATGTACGGCTGTAACAACTTCTGCAGCTATTGCGTTGTTCCCTATGTAAGGGGAAGGGAGCGAAGCCGTGAGTATAAGGATGTGTTGGATGAAGCAAAGTCAATTGCAGCATCAGGCATAAAGGAAATTATGCTTCTGGGACAGAATGTAAACTCCTACAACGGCGGCTTAAGCTTTGCAGAGCTTGTGGCGAGAGTGAGCGAAATTGACGGAATTGAGCGAATCCGCTTTATGTCCTCCCACCCCAAGGACATCAGCAGTGAGCTTATTGACGTTATGGCACAGCGTAAAAACGTGTGCAATCAGCTTCATCTTCCGGTACAGTCTGGAAGCGACCGTATACTAAAGATTATGAACCGTCGCTACACGGTTGAAAAATATATGGGAATAATTGATGAGGTTAAGCAGAAAATTCCCGATGTTACCCTTACAACGGACATAATCGTTGGCTTCCCCGGCGAAACCAACGAGGATTTTGAAAAAACTATGGAGCTTTTGAAAGCTGTGCGCTATGACAGTATTTTCTCATTTATATACTCAAAGCGAAAAGGCACGCCTGCCGCAGTTATGGAGGATTGCCTGACAGAGGAAGAAAAGCACATTAATTTTGATAAGATGTTAAAGCTTCAGAACGATATTTCTCTTGAAAAGAATAAGGCTATGATTGGCTCTGTTCAGTCTGTTTTAGTGGAAGGCGAAAGCAAAACGGACAAGCTGCGTCAGTGCGGAAGGTCGGAAGGCGGAAAATTAGTGCATTTCGCTTCCGATAAGGATTTGACAGGCGAAATAGTTAAAGTGAAAATTACGGATGTCAACACCTGGACATTATCCGGTGATATGATATAAGAAAGGCTTGATTAAATGATCGAGGACAGAAGCAAATTATCTGCAATGATGAGGCAGTATCTTGCTACAAAGGACGAATATCCCGATGCGATACTTATGTACCGTGTGGGAGACTTTTATGAAATGTTTTTTGACGATGCGAAAACCGCATCCGCAGCACTTGACCTGGTTTTAACAGGGAAGGACTGCGGACTTAGTGAGCGCGCTCCTATGTGCGGTGTGCCCTTTCATGCGGCAGATAACTATATTTCCCGTCTTGTTTCAAAGGGCTTCAAGGTTGCCATCTGTGAGCAGGTTGAAGACCCGAAGGAGGCAAAGGGGCTTGTTAAGCGCGACGTAATAAGGGTGGTGACACCGGGAACCATAACTGATGAAGCGGTTTTGGATTCCCGACCCACAAACTATATGTGCGCCATAAATAAGTCGGAGGAGGTAACGGCTCTTGCCATTGCCGATGTTTCAACAGGTGAGGTTTTGGTAACTGAATTTATAAAGGACGAATATAATTCTGAGCTTATAAGCGAGCTTGACCGTTTTTCGCCCGTTGAAATATTGCTGGGGCAGGGTGCAGTTTCCGATTCAGGGCTTGTTTCCTACATAAACGATAAGACAAAGGCACTTTGCTTCTCCTGCGACGAAAGCTATTTCGACTATGATAATGCTCTTGCAATAATCGGTGAGCAGTTCGGAAAAGAAGGGGACAAGCTTAAGGACAAAAAAGAACTTTCCGGTGCTCTTTCTGCGCTTTTATCCTACATTATGGAAACCCAGAAGGTTGAACTTTCCCATATGAAAGAAATTGAATTTTTCACCACCAACCGCTATATGGAAGTGGGAAGTGTGGCTCAGAAAAATTTAGAGCTGGTTGAAAATATGCAGGATAAGACAAAGCGAGGCACTCTTTTAAGCATCCTTGATAAAACCTGCACCACAATGGGAAGAAGAACCGTTAAAAGCTGGATTTTAAGGCCACTCATTGATACTGTAAAAATCAAAAACAGACTTGATGCCGTTGGTGAAGCATCCGAAAAGCTTCAGGTAAGAACCAACCTTCGCGATTTAATGGCATCGGTAAACGACATTGAAAGAATTGTAAGCCGTGTTTCCCTCGGAACGGTTAACCCCAGGGACTTGGTTGCTCTTAAAACATCCCTTATGATGCTTCCAGCC
>JAUNRD010000044.1:3035-6631 GCA_030535815.1 Clostridia bacterium | reverse complement strand
TTACGATTTTATGAAGAAGCAGTGCACGGATATTGAAATCTTAAATGATTTGACCATGCTCATCGATATGGCGATAGTAGACAAGGATACACCCATAACAGTTAGAGAAGGAAAAATCATAAAGGAAGGCTTTTCAGAGGAAATAGACTACTTGAATAAGCTTATGTCTGACAGCAAGGGAATCCTTGCGGGCATCGAGGCAAGGGAAAGGGAAAGAACGGGAATTCCCAAGCTTAAGGTGGGCTACAACAAGGTGTTCGGATACTACATCGAGGTTTCAAACGTACATAAGGACAAGGTGCCCGAAGACTATATAAGAAAGCAGACTCTTACAAACGGAGAAAGATATATAACAGAAGAACTCAAAGAGGTTGAAAAGGACGTTTTAAGCGCTTCTGAAAAGGTTATCCGCCTTGAATACGAAGCATTTATGAAGGTGGTTTCAGCTGTAAAGGAAAAAATAGGAAGCATACAGAAAACCTCCCACGCCATCGGCGTAATGGATGTTATTTGCTCCTTTGCTCATGTGGCGGTGAAAAATTCCTACTGTATGCCGATAGTTGATGCATCGGACAATCTTGAAATCAAGGACGGTCGCCATCCCGTGGTTGAGCAGATAAACGAAAAGGAGCTTTTTGTTCCCAACGATACAAACCTTTCTGGCAAGGGCGACTCAATGGCGATAATCACAGGTCCCAATATGGCAGGTAAATCCACATATATGCGTCAGGTTGCCTTAATCGCTCTTATGGCACAGATTGGCTCTTTCGTTCCTGCAACATTCTGCCACGTTGGTGTGGTAGACAAGATATTTACCCGTGTCGGTGCATCCGACGATTTATCCTCGGGAAGAAGTACCTATATGGTTGAAATGAGCGAGGTTGCTGAAATCGTAAACAATGCAACGAAAAAGAGCCTTATTATCTTAGACGAAATAGGAAGAGGCACAAGCACCTTTGACGGGCTTTCAATGGCGTGGTCGATTGTTGAATACTGTGCGGAAAAAATAAAGGCAAGAACACTTTTTGCCACCCACTATCACGAGCTTACGGAGCTTGAAAGCACGCTTCCCGGCGTTAAGAATTACTGCATAGCGGTTAAAAAGAGGGGCGACGATATCATTTTCCTCCGCAAGATAATAAGAGGCGGAGCGGACGAAAGCTACGGTATTGAGGTTGCCCGTCTTGCAGGAATAAAGGAAAGTATAATAAAACGTGCAAAGGAAATTCTTGTCAAGGTGGAAAACGAAAACCCCAGGGAAAGAAAGACGGCTGCAAGAGCGGAAGCGGACACTCAGCTTGATTTCTCCGGTATGGTTAAGGACACCATCGTTGACCGCCTTCGTATGATTGACATAACAACAATTTCTCCCTTAGAGGCACTTAATATATTAAACGAACTTAAAAACAAGGCTGACGAAGCATAATTTCTCGGAAAGGATGGATTTTTCATGGGAAAAATTCATGTACTTGATAAATCGGTATCCAATAAAATTGCGGCAGGCGAGGTTGTTTCCCGCCCTGCTTCGGCTGTAAAGGAATTGATCGAAAACTCCCTTGATGCCGGAGCGAAATCTGTTACCGTTGAAATCAAAAACGGCGGTATCGGATATATAAGGGTAACGGATGACGGCTCGGGAATCGAAGAGGATGATATTTTAACCGCCTTTTTGCCCCACGCCACAAGCAAAATCCATACGGCGGAGGACCTTTATGCCATCGGCACCTACGGCTTTCGCGGTGAGGCGCTTGCATCAATTGCTTCGGTTTCCAAGCTTGAGCTTATAACAAAAACCGCTGATGCCGAAATGGGTGTTAAAATTTCCGTTGAAGGCGGCGAATACGGCGAGAGTGAATGCGTCGGTGCAAAAACCGGCACAACCATCACCGTAAAGGAGCTTTTTTACAACACTCCCGCAAGATTCAAGTTTTTGAAGAAAGACAGTGCGGAAACCGCCGCTGTGACGGACGTATGCCAGAAGGCGGCGCTTTCCCGTCCCGACGTTTCATTTAAGTACATGGCTTCGGGGAAAGAGGTTTTCTTCACACCCGGTGACGGGGTGCTCCTTAATGCGATTTTTGCCGTATTCGGCAAGGATTTTGCGAAAAACATGATGCCGCTGAGTTATGAAAATGAAGGCGTAAAGGTTACGGGCTATATCGGAAGTGCGGCAGTTGCCCGTCCAAACCGCAATATGCAGATTTTCTTTGTAAACGGAAGAAGCGTTGTAAGCCGCGTTATGTCCTTTGCTCTTTCCGAAAGCTATAAAAATCAGCTTACCGTAGGAAAGTTCCCTGCGGCGGTATTAAACGTGGAAATCGCAAATGACAAGGTGGATGTAAATGTCCATCCTTCAAAGACCGAGGTTAAATTTATTGACGAAAAGGAAATTTACGACGGTATCTACTGGGGCTGTAAAAATACACTTTACGAAAAGCCCTATGTTCCTTCTGTTACGGCATCCAACGAAAGAACACCGGACGTTAAAATTGCACCGGAAAAGGTGGAGAGCGTTAAAACAGGAAATTTTGCAGAGCCCGTTAAAGAAAGAGTGTTTATTCCTTCGGTTAAACAGGAAACACCTTTTAAGCCGGTGATAAAAGAGGAGACAAAGGCGGAGGAAAAGAAGACAGGCGGATTTACAAAAATAGAGCCGGTAAAGGTAGCGGATGAGAAAATCACCTATGCGGCGGAGCCTTCCGTTAAATATGACCTTACGCCAAAGGCGGAGATAAAGGACGAAAAAACTAAAGAAGAACTTCAGCAGGAAATGGAAATCCCGAAGGAAGCGGATGTAAGGGTAATAGGGCAGGTATTTGAAACCTATATTCTTGCTGAGTCCGATGGCGAAATGCTGATAATTGACCAGCACGCCGCCCACGAGCGCTTAAACTACGAAGAGCTTAAGAAGAGAAGGGAAAATAACGAGGCGGAAAGCCAGATGCTTATGATTCCCGAAATGGTTTCCTTAAGTCCTTCGGAAATGGCCATATGGGAAGATAATAAAGAATTTTTCGAATCCATCGGCTTTGAAACTGAAGCAATGGGTGAAAAGGATATAATGGTAAGATGCGTTCCCACGGGAACAGAGGACGGCGACATAAAGGATACGGTAATTGAAATGCTTGATATCCTTTCGGATTCAAAGCACGACAAGAGAACATTTTTAGAGGAGCGGGCAATGTATTCCGTTTCCTGCAAATCAGCAATAAAGGCAAACAGAAGCTTAAGCATTCAGGAACAGAAGGACCTTGTTGTGAGAGTGTTGGCACTTCCGGGTATCAACACCTGCCCTCACGGCAGACCTCTTTGCATCAAGCTTACAAAGGATAAAATAGAAAAGGAATTCAGACGTATATGAAAATCCCTCTTATAGTGGTGGCAGGGCCGACGGCATCGGGTAAAACGGCTATGGCAATTCACCTTGCGCAAAAGTTTTGCGGTGAAATAGTCTCTGCCGATTCCATGCAGATTTATAAAAAACTTAATACAGGAACGGCAAAGCCTACCAAAGAGGAACTTTTAATGGCACCTCATCATATGATTGATATTCTGGATATCAACGAAAGCTTTTCCGTGGTGGACTACTGCACTAT
>JAUNRD010000044.1:263-3025 GCA_030535815.1 Clostridia bacterium | reverse complement strand
GCGCACGGGGTGATTTCTGAAATTTATAAAAGAGGTCATCTTCCGATTGTTGCAGGCGGTACGGGACTTTACATTGATTCTTTAGTCAATGATGAAGACTTCAGCTCCGTGGGAGAAAATGAGACTCTGCGTAAGGAGCTTTCCTCCCTTGCCGAAAAAGAAGGAAACGAAGCGGTTTACAGTATTCTTAAAAAGCTTGATTTATCGGCGGCAGAAAACCTTCATCCCAACAACTTAAAAAGAGTTATAAGGGCAATTGAAGTAATAAAAACCACGGGAAAAAGCCTGGAGGAATCTATTAAGAGGGAAAAGGCAGAATCAAGATATGATGTTTTGTATCTGGTGCTTTCCCACGACCGTGAGGTTTTATATGACCGTATAGAAAAAAGAGTCGACATAATGATGAAGGAAGGACTTTTAGACGAGGCAAAGTGGCTTTTTGATACGATTGAAAACGAAAGTGCCACAAGCCTTCAGGCAATCGGCTATAAGGAATTCAAAGGTTATTTTGAAGGTAAAAAGACTTTGGAAGAGGCTATAGATGAACTAAAAAAAGACACCAGGCATTACGCAAAGAGGCAGATGACCTGGTTTCGTCGGAATAAAGATGCAAAATTGATAAATTGCGGAAATGCCCCCTTTGTTCAGGCAGAGGAACTTGTAAGTGAATTTCTGTCAGAGAGGACTGAAATATGAAAAGAAAAGTATTTTTAAGTGTTATAATAATGATTCTGGTAACTGCAATTTTTGCAGGAACATACCTTTATGTGAATCTTGGATCGGATAAATATGTGACGGTAACTGTGCAGACTATGGCGGATTCGGAAACGGTCACGGGATATATTGTGAAAAATGAAGAGGTTATAGACTTATCCGGCGGAAAGTTCGTAAGGTTTTATTGCGAAGACGGAGATAAGGTTTCGGCAAAAAGCTATGTCGCATCTGTTTACAACAGTGAGGAGGACGGAAATATTTTGTCTGAGATTGATGCAATAGACGAAAAGCTGGAAAATCTCAGTGATGAGTATGTAAGTCTTACAATGAACGACGTACTTAAGATAGAGTCTTATATCGACAGCGATATTGATAAATACTTTGATGCTGTCTACAGCGGTGATGCATCGGAAGCAGCACTTACCACAGGCAGGCTCACAACTCTTTTCAATATAAAACATTCCGGAAAAAGCAGCAATGAAAACGCTGAAAGAGAATTGCTCCGGGAAAGAAATGCACTGGAAGCAAAGCTTTCTTCCGCCAAGAGTGATATAACAACACCGATGGGTGGAATATTTGTCAGCAAAACCGATGGCTTTGAAGGTATTGTTGATTTTGAAAAGGCTAAGGAAATCACAGTCGGAGAATTTGATGAAGTTATGAAGCTTAAAGCTTCTGAAACTCAAAGTGAATGCAAGGTTGTTGATAATTACAGATGGCTCTTTATGTGCAAGATATCATCAGATTATGCAACCCTTACGGGGATATCCGGAAAAGTTGAAATAATAACCGATATGGGAGAAAATATATCCGGAACTGTAGAGTATATTTCTCAGCCTGAAGAAGGCGAGTGCATAATAACTATTTCTTCAGACAGAGATTTTTCCGGAATAGGTAAAAGCAGAAAGACGGAGGCGACTCTGACATTCAATGAGTATACAGGCTATGTAATACCTACAGAGGCGTTTCATCTTTACGAAAACAAATACGTAGTATTTGTTGAATCCGGGAACTGGCTTAAATTCAAAGCGACGGAAGTGCTCTACAGTGACGATGAGTACACGGTGGTCAATCCTTCGGGAAAAACTGAACTTAAGCTTTATGACAATGTTTTGGTGGAGGGTGATTTGAGTGATCTCTACGATTGAGGAGAACATTAAAATTATAAAGGAAAAAATTGCTGAAGCGGCACTGCGGACGGGAAGAAATCCGTCTGATGTAAACCTTATGGCGGTATCAAAGACCAAACCCCTTGAGGAAGCCGTTGCTGCGGCAGAATGCGGAGTACTTTTGGGCGAAAATTATGTGCAGGAGTTTAAGGATAAATTTGACGCAAGACCCGATTTACCCTGGCACTTTATTGGACATTTACAAAAAAACAAGGTGAAATACGTCGTGCCGAGAGCCTTGATGATACATTCTGTTGACAGCTTTGAACTGGCTGAGAAAATAAGTCTTGAAGCTGAAAAGCGGGAAAAAGAGGTTTCTTGTCTTGTGGAAATAAATTCAGGGGACGAAGAAAATAAATTTGGTTTGACAATTGGAGATTCAGCATATATAATAGATATGATAAAGAAAATCATGGAGCTCCCGAATATAAAAGTAAAAGGTCTTATGACCGTAGCACCTTTTGTTGAAAACGGCGAAAAAAACAGAGAGATTTTCAAAAAAATGAAAAGTTGCTTTGACGAAGTTAAAAGCATATGCTCTGATGCGGATACCCTTTCCATGGGGATGAGCGGCGATTTTGAAGTTGCGGCTGAGGAAGGGGCAACAATTGTGCGCGTAGGAACAAAAATATTCGGAGAGAGAAACTATAATAAACAGAAGGGATGAGTTTTATGGGAATACTTAATAAAATAGGAGATATGATATTCGGTCCTGAAGAATATGTGGACGAGCCTGATATGGAAGAGGAAAATGCCGGAGCTGAAAAGAAGGAAGAGGCTCCTCGCGGAGAAAAGAGAGACTTTTTCTCACACCGTGAAGATACAAGACGTGACGAGGACAGAGACTTTTTCAGAAGCGGTGGAAAGAAGAGTAAGGTT
>JAUNRD010000044.1:0-253 GCA_030535815.1 Clostridia bacterium | reverse complement strand
GCAAAATTGTAGATATTCACACCACAACACAGTTTAAGGTTGTTGTTATTCAGCCTGAATCCTTTGAAGAGGCAAGGGAGATTGCCGAAAACTTAAAGTCCAACAAGCCTGTTATAGTTAATCTTGAAAAGATTGAAAAAGAACAGGCAAGAAGAATGGTTGACTTTGTATCCGGTGCATCCTATGCGTTAGGCGGAGATATACAGAAAATCTCCAATATGATTTTCCTTGTTACACCCTACAACGTGGGAAT
>JAUNRD010000410.1 GCA_030535815.1 Clostridia bacterium | reverse complement strand
CGGGTTTACGGCAGAACCGTTTTCTACTTCGTAGTATGAATGCCAGTAGGTTTTATTGTTTCCGTCTATAGCTTTTTCAGGATTGCAACCGCCGATATAGGTGCTTGCTGCAATTGTCCAAGTTGACTTTGCGGGAATTTCTCCGCTTTCCGCAAATACGGAAAGAGACAGAGAGGATACCAAAAGCGCAGTTAACAATATTAAAGATAAAATATTCTTAAAAGTTTTCATTTTTATCCCCTCCTATCAGAAAAGTTCTGTAACCGCATCTACGGTAGCTGCCGAAATAGCTGTAGCGCCGGGAGCTGTTACCACTGCCACACCGTTATTTACGCTAACCTGATATCCGTATGCATCGGAAAGAAGCGAAAGCGGTACGAAGAATATACCGTCTATTACCTTAACGGGATTACTTAAAGCCTGTTCATTGCCCTCTAAGGTCATTGTGGCGGAATTAACTTCGGTATAAAGCCAGGTGTAATTTACGTTGTGCTTTGTAATCTTGCTTCCGTCATTTCCATCCACCTCATAAGGCTCAAGTTCATATCTCATAAGTCTGAAGGTATTTGAAGGTGCATCGTACCAGGACTTTGATTTACCATAGCCTATAATCTCGTGAAGAGCATCTTCGGGAACATAAATTGTTCCGTCCTGAACGAAAGGTGTAATTCTTATATCAGGCTCATAAACCGTAATCATAGAATCACCCACGGTCATCTTATTTACACCTGCTTTTATAACTGCATTATTGCTTAAGTCAGCATCAATCGCTTCGCCGGGATAAACAAGCTGATTTTTTGTATAAACATAGTTATATCTTCCAAAGGGTGCGCTTGAACCGCCCTTGTAAACGTTGAGGAATTCTTCTTCAAGGTCGATGGCGTCTGTCCACTTGAATTCAAAGTCAATTTCTGCCGTTTCCTTTATGGTATCTCTCGGAACTGTCACCATAAGCTTTGTTCCGGAATCTGCCATTTCAACATCGGAAATATTTTCCCAGGAATATGTGTTGTTTATGTTTTTCGCTATCTTCCCCTGTTCAACATTTAAGGCATAATCATAGCCGTTCCAGCCCGTTGCCTTGTTTCTGTCGGCATCAATATAAAGCTGCATAGCAAAGGGAGTATCCAATGTTACATTCTCCTTCGTCTCTGCAAGGAAATAGAAATTATCATCATCGTAGCTTACCTTTGCTTTTACTATGCTGTTATACACTGCGTATTCAAATCTGTGGCGTCCCGGTGTTTCATCTTCCGGCTTGGCGGGAGCTATAAGATAACCCTCATCCGTCCTTGCCACAGAAGGATAGTTAAGGTATTCATATGCAACACCCTCCCAGTCGGAAAAATCATTTATGGTAAGTGCATCTCCTGCCACAGGCTCTTTTTCCACTCCCTTATATTTTCTGATAAAGTCAATCATCAGGCAGTAATAATGGTCTCTCAAAGCACCTGCAGAAGGCTCGAAGTCTCGGCTGTTATCATCATCAAAGGTATCAACGAAGGAGTTGGTAAATCCGTTATATACACCATTTCTTACTGCGGTCCATTCATTCCATCCGTCAATCATAACAATTTCGGGATCCATTTCAAGAGCCATGGAAGACTGATCGCGGAAGTAGTATGCCATATACATACCGTCTCCCGTTCTGTCTTCTCCGAAGGCTTCACTATAGCCTCTGCCCTTGGTATACTCATCGGAGAATACACCTGTTGCAGCAAGCTTATATATGTAGGATTCATTTATACCCGTACCAACCGAGCAGAATTCGTATCTTCCCGTATCCTCCTGCCAGTTCCAGCCGTGAATGGGGAAATCTTCAAGCCATATCCATCTGTCGTCAACCTTTTTAAAGGGGCCTGTTCTTGAGCCGCTGTTACGGTATGTAAAGAATTCTTCAATTGTTGCCATATCTTCAATCTGTCTGTAGAAGGTGTCAGTCGTTCCGTCATCATATGTAACAGACTGAACTTTAGTTGTAACATTGGGAAGTGAGTTACCGAAAAGAAGCGGTTTTCCGTCAAGATAATACCATACATCCGTATAGTCTTCTCCCACAAAGCAGTTAAAGTACATAGACTGAAGAAGTCTTACAGAATTTTCTTCCCTTCCGCCAAGGTCAGTCATAGCTGTAATTTTAGGAGAAACTATGCCGTCCTTCTTCGCGTCCCTAAAGGCATCAACAAGAATTGTAAGGGGTTCTATG
>JAUNRD010000409.1 GCA_030535815.1 Clostridia bacterium | reverse complement strand
CGACTACCGGCGTACATAACCTCTATTTCTACAGCTTATACGGCAAAAATACAATTAACGAAACGAGAATAAGAAAAATTGAGCTTTCGGAAGAAAAGTTCGAAAGCGATAAATTAAGTAAACAGATTCCTGATTCTGTCATAATTGATGACTTTTCCGATACCTGGGCGGCGACCGACGATTTTGGTCGGAAGGTTGCATCCTTTGAAGAGGCAGGAGCGGTAAAAACAGACGGCCGCGAAGTAGGTATGCTTTACTGGAACTGGTTTATCGACGGAGAGAAAAAGGCAAATGTCATCCCCGAAATTATCTCTGAAAAGCCTTCCGCAAAGGAAGTATACTCCGACCCTATCTGGGAGCACGAGGCAACATTTTACTGGGGCGAGCCTCTTTTGGGCTTTTACACAAGCTATGACTACTGGGTATACCGTAAGCACGCGGAAATGCTTTCCGTAGCAGACGTTGATGTCATATTCTTCGACTATTCCAATGCGGGACTTGATTATATAACAAGTCTTAATGCTCTGGCTTTAGCCTTCCGCGATGCCAAGGCATCTGGTATTGATATTCCCGAAATCTGTGCAATGATGAACCTTGGATACAATCCTGACAACGCATACAGAGGACTTTTGGGACTTTACTTTAACTGCTTCTATGAGAATGATTATAGTGATATATGGTATAACTTTGATGGAAAGCCGCTTCTTTATGCAAACTCCACTTACAAGGTGGCTCTTCAAAATACTTCAAATGATAATATGACAGAAAGAGAAGCTCTTTCTCTGACGGAGAACTTCTTCACCTTCCGTCCCCACGGCGGAAGAAACGTTGACTCCGGTGATGATGCCTGGATGTGGCTTGAAAACTTCCCACAGATACTAAGAAATGTGGATAAAGAAACAGGCCGTCCGGAATTTGTGGTTGTGGGCTGCGGAATCAATCAGTCTACAGAAGTGGGCTTATCAGAAACAGGCGTATTCTCAGATCCCTACTGTAAGGGAAGAGGCTACTCGGAAGCCTTCGGCGAAGACTATTCAGAAAACGGAAAGAGAATGGCGTATTTCTTCCGTGAGCAGGCATCCTTGGCCCTTGAAGCAGAGCCTGAGTTTGTTATGATTGACGGCTGGAATGAGTGGACAGCACTCCGACAGGACAGCTACAACGGGCACAAAAACTCCTTTGTTGACTGCTTTGACTACGAAAACAGCCGAGACTTTGAACCCAATAATGGACCTCTTAAAGACGACTATTATATGCTTCTTTGCGACTTTATAAGAAAGTATAAAGGCGTAAGAGAAACTCCTCTTGCAATAGGTGCAAAGACAATAGACGTTGCAGGCGATATAGCGCAGTGGGCAGAAGTAGGACCTACCTTCTATAACAACAATCAGAATTATGAGCGTGACAGCGTTGGCCTCTGGAAGAGAGGAACGAGAGAGCCTCATATTTATAAGACCACGGTTAATAACGCCATTAAGACAGCAAAGGTATCCTTTGATTCTGAAAAGCTCTACTTTATGGCAGAGTGCTTCAGCGATATAAAGACTGACGGAAAAAATGTACTTAATCTTTACATCAATACAGACAGAAATGCAGCAACGGGCTGGAACGGCTATGACTATGCCGTGAATTTAGACGGACTTGGAAAGCTTTCTTCGTTTAACAAAAATGCCTGGGAAAGAACGGCTGTTGGAGATATTAAATACTCCGTAAACGGAAAGTATATTCAGATAGAAATAGCAAGAAATGTGATTTCTGAAACAGACGCGATTGACCTTGAATTCAAGTGGACGGATTCCGTTAATCCGGAAGGCGACCTTCTTAAGTTCTATACTGACGGAAGCGTTGCCCCCTTAGGTCGATTCAACTACGTTTATACGGAAGTTCCCGAAACTTCAGTTTCCGAAACTACAAGGGATAACTTACTTGGGACAAGCATCTTAAAGGCAGGCTCAAGTAAGATGATAGTATCGGGCGCAAAGAGGTATGTTTATGAAAAAGACATTACCGTTACCCCATTTGAAATGAACGGAACGCTCTACATTCCCGAAGATGCCTATAACGAAATTATGGGCTACGGAAGAAGCAAGACAGAGTACGATGCAAATTATAACAAGTTTTTCACCTATCACTTTGACTTAAATGAGGATATGACAGAAATTGTAAATTATAAGTGGACCTGCTCAGTTCTTGATTCAACGGATGTA
>JAUNRD010000408.1 GCA_030535815.1 Clostridia bacterium | reverse complement strand
CTGGATAAGGTTGTAAAATCCATATCAAACAGAAAAGATAAGTCGATTATTGTTAAGACAAAGGACGGCAGTATTAAAATTTCCTACGACAATATCGTGTATGCGGAGCTTGTTAAAAGGAATGTTGTTTATCATCTTGGGAACAGCACAAAAGCGGAAAGCATTTCTGTCCGCACAAGTTTTACTGATACGGTAAAGGAGCTTTCAAGTGATAACAGATTTATTTTTGCCGGAAAAAGTATGCTCCTTAATATGCACCACATTTTGGGTGTAAGAAATGAAACAATATCATTTGATAACGGAGAAGAAATAACTATCGGCAGAAAATTATGCAAAGAGGTACATAATACTTGGCTTGATTTCAGCATTAGTGAGGTGAACGGAATATGACAATACTCAGAGATATTTCGGTTATGTGGTCGCTTATACATACTCTTGTGATGTTTATGTTTTTATTCGATTCCCGTTATCCGAAGAAAAAAACGATAAATCTCACGCTTTTAACAATGTTGCCCTTGATACTGTTAAACTTTATATTGTTTCTTGTCTGCGGTTCTGAAGGTTATATGCAAAGAATGCTTATAACATTAAGCCTGCCGAGCCTTATTTTCTTTTTTATATTGGCAAAGCACCGTGACGGGCGATTCCTTTTCACTTTCTGCATAATTGATACATTAGTGCTTGAAATCATATATATAACAAACATAATTGACCATTACATACCGGGTTATTGGTTTATGTTTACAGTAAGGCTTTTAGCATATCCTTTGCTTGAATGGTTTGTTATTAAAAAATTCAAGGCTATATATCACGACATACAAAGTCAAGTCACAAAAGGCTGGGGCATATTTGCTTTGATTGGTCTTATGTTCTATATGGCAATTACGCTTGCTATGAGCTATCCGACCACTATTACAGACCGTCCGGAAAATCTTCCCGTTTTTGTGCTTCTGCTTATTCTTATGCCTGTTTCCTACATACATATTTTTACCACTTTGCAGCATCAGCAAAATGTTTACAGGGCAAAAGAACAGGAAAATATATTAAGAGTGCAGGTTTCGGATATTAAAAGCCGTATTGAAGAATTTTCGGTTGCTAACGATAAATTCAGCAAGGAAAGACACGATTTCCGTCACAAGCTCCAGACTATTTCAAGATTGGTTGAAACAAAGCAGTATGATGAGCTTCTCAGTTTGACCGAAAAATACGGTGAGCTTTTAGACGAAACAAAGGTAAAGAGATATTGCGAAAACGCTGTGCTTGATGCAGTTTTTTCTTCGTATCTCGGCAGAGCCGAAAACAGAGGAATTAAGGTTACAACATCTATCCGTTTCCCCGAAGAATTACCCGCAAGCGATATTGAACTTGCAACAGTGTTTGCAAACGCTATTGAGAACGCAATACACGCCTGCGAGAAAGTTGACGCACAAAACCGCTGGATTGATGTTAAGGTTATATTCAAGCCGAAATTTATGTTTCAGATTGCAAACGGCTATGACGGCAATGCAGAGCTTGACAATAACGGAATCCCTATCGCTCACGAAGAAGGACACGGCTTCGGTACACGCTCAATCGTAGCCTTTTGTGAAAAATATAATTCGTATTATAACTTTGAGGCAAAAGAAGACAGATTTGTTCTGCAAATAGATTTTTAGAATTGAAAAAAAGAGAGCCATTTCACCGTAAAAAGTGGAATGGCTTTTTTGCATTATAATTCCAATTCGTCATCAAGTTCTTTCTGCTTTGGTTTTGGATATGTTTGTTCTTGTTGCTGTTTCCTATAAGCCTTTAATTTGCGTATGATTGAAGAACGCTCGGCATACAAGTCCTCGTGTAACTCATTATCGGTTAAGCGTATGCTATCCTTAAATGTATCTCTTGAAAAGTTGTCCTTATAAGCTGCCTTTAATTCCGTTTCCGCTTCCTGCTCGGCTTGAGGTCTTATCCGTATCCTTTCCTCTATAAGCTCCATACTATCCATATCAGCGGTTTTCATATAAAGCTCATCAAACTCTCGTAAAGCATTTTTAATGCCGTCCTTGCAATTATCGGTATGTCTTTCCATTTTAGCAAGTGCTTCTGTAATATCATAGATACGGTCATTTATCTTTGATATGTCTTTATCATCTGCACAACCCAATTCATCAAGCAAAATTGATTTTTCGGATTTCAAATCCTCTATCTGTTCGGACAGAGTGTTTATTTTTC
>JAUNRD010000407.1:625-2211 GCA_030535815.1 Clostridia bacterium | reverse complement strand
GGGAAATCCCTGGCTCTTATGTCTTTTGGCGGAGTTACGGCATTTTGGTCGGCATCAAGGGGCGTTTTGTCGGTGCAAAGAGGAATAAGAAAGGTTTATAAAAAGAGTTTTGAAGAAAATTTCTTCAAAAATATAGCGGTATCGGTTTTTTATACAATGCTACTCCTGATTGCACTTTTGGCAATTCTGGCATTGATGGTGTTTGAAAATTTACTCTATGGAGTGTTTTTGAATATACTTCCCATAAAGCCTGATTTTAACGAAAAGATAATGCTTTGTCTTTCGTTGGTGGTTTTTTTCACCTTTATGTATTGGGTTTTTGTGGGGAAAGGTACAAAATTAAAAGACCATTTCGCTGGTGGAGTTTTCACAACACTGGGGTGGATTTTAGCATCATTCATATTCTCGGTATATGTTGAAAATTTTGCAAATTACTCATATATTTACGGAAGTTTGTCGGTTATAGTTTTAATGATGCTTTGGATTTATATTTTGATGATAATTTTACTTCTTGGAGCAGAGGTAAATGTTTTTATAAAAGAAAGGATTTTGAAAAGATGAAGATAGGATTTATTGGTGCAGGGAATATGGGCAGTGCCATAATCGGCGGAATTGTTGAGAAGATAAAGAATGCAGAAATTATTGTTTCGGACAATTCCGAAAGTGCAAGAAAGGCAATCTGCCAAAAGTTTGGCGCTGTTGAGGCAAAAACTAATAAAGATGCGGCAAATTCATCGGAAATTCTTTTTTTGGCGGTAAAACCTAATGTTTTGGATGCAGTAATCTCGGAAATTAAGGATTTTGTCAGTGCCGAAACCTTGATTATATCTATTGTTGCAGGAAAAAGCATTGAATATATGGAAAATGCTTTTGGAAAAGATATAAAACTAATAAGAGTTATGCCGAACACTCCGGCTTTGGTTGGGGAAGGTATGTCGGCACTTTGCAAAAACCAAAATGTTTCGGATTTGGATTTGGAAAACGCCCTTGAAATCTTCAATAGCCTCGGCCGTGCAGAGGTAGTGGCCGAGAATATAATGGATGCTGTAACTGCGGTCAGCGGTTCTGCTCCTGCATACATATTTATGCTTATTGAGGCTATGGCAGACGGCGCTGTTGCAGGCGGTATGGCAAGAAATCAAGCCTATAATTTTGCAGCGCAGACTGTTTTGGGTTCTGCTAAGATGGTTTTAGAAACAGGTAAGCATCCGGCAGAACTTAAGGATATGGTATGCTCGCCGGGTGGAACTACAATAGACGCCGTTAAAGTATTGGAGGAAAAGGGCTTTAGATGCGCCGTGATTGATGCAATGAAGGCGTGCATGGACAAATCGAAAAAACTCTGAGAAAAGGAAGGGTTATGAAGAGAATTGTAACGGGGATTTTAGCCCATGTAGATTCGGGTAAGACTACTCTTTCCGAAGCACTTTTATATGTAACGGGGAGCATTAGAAAACTTGGCCGGGTCGACCATAAAGATACCTTTTTAGATAACCACCACATCGAGCAGGCAAGAGGAATTACGATTTTTTCGCATCAGGCGGTTATGGAGTATAAAGGGGATGAAATAATCCTTTTAGATACAC
>JAUNRD010000407.1:0-615 GCA_030535815.1 Clostridia bacterium | reverse complement strand
GGGAGATATCGAGGTTTCTCTTTTAGATACTCCGGGACACGTGGATTTTTCTGCCGAAACCGAGCGGACTTTGCGGGTGCTTGATTATGCCATACTGGTAATAAGTGGTTCGGAAGGTGTGCAAAATCACACCGAAACTCTTTGGAAAATGCTTTTAGAATATAATATCCCGGTTTTTATATTTATAAATAAAATGGATATGCCAAATCGTGAAAAATCGTGGATTATGGCGGAACTGAAGGAAAAAACTTTCGGCAAATTGTGTTTTGTTAGACGACTTAGAAGATGTTGCCGTGTGTATTGATAAATTGATGTCGGAGTTTTTTAAAGGAGTAAATTATTGGTTTAAAAGTCGGGTTGACATAATGCCCCGTGGTGGTTTATAATAGCAACAGTAGTGTGATGGTAGGTATAGAATATGAGAAAAAATCTTATAAGTATTGTAGTACCATGCTATAACGAAGAAAAAACAATACCGATATTCATTCACGAGATAGAGAAAACGGCAAGTCTTATGAGCGAAAAATACGGTGTAGTTTTTGAATATATATTTGTAGATGACGGCTCGCGTGATAAGACGGCATCTATATTGAAGGAATATGCAAAGAAGAATGA
>JAUNRD010000406.1 GCA_030535815.1 Clostridia bacterium | reverse complement strand
ATCACCAAAAATGCTGTTTATTTTACTTTCAGCTTCCGAAAACATAATAACATCCGGCTCATTTGCTTCATTTCCGCCGTACTGTCCGAGCATTTCTCCACTCTGCTGAATGTATATGTTGCCGCTTAAAGTGGGGCAATATTCATCCTTTTCTGCCACAAGGTGCAAAAGACGATATGCAGAAGTGTCGAATATATTGTTTTTAATAACAAATTCCTTTGCGGGATTTTTATAGCTCCAGCTTTTAATCGCCGCAGGAGTTTCTTTATTATGGCGCTGCTGTCCCCAACCGAAGCCTGTATCCTTTATGATATTTCCTTCAATCTCAACATTTTCCATGAAGCTGTCATCCCCGCCGGGAAGAATATCAAGGAAATATTCAATTCCGTAAACACACTTTTCAATTATGTTATTTTTGTAGCTGATGTTTTTCATTTCAAATTTACGCGGCGCATTTACCTGATGGGTAATTCCCGCATCGTAGGACTGATAGATATGGCAGTTTTCAACCTTATATCCGTCGCATCCGCCGTAAATTTCAACGCCGTTTCCGTATCGGGTGACACCTCCCCGCCTTCCCTCAGGGTAGTTTGGATCGGTTCCGTCATAGTGCTGTATGTTTCCGCCAATCCAGCCGATTTCGCAGTTTGTGACGGAAAGATTCTTTATATTACCCGCTCCCTGAACTCCGAAACAGTAATATTTAAGGCATAGGTTGTCTACAGTTACATTGTTTTTATTGGTAACATTAAAGGCAATTTGCCTTACAACGGCTTCTATGCTATTAAAAGCTTCACCGGGATTTCCTTTATCGCATCTTAAATAAAGCTCACCTTTGGTGTTTCTAACTTCGGGAACGGGAAAGCTTTCGCCCTTTGACTCTCCTTCAACAAAAGTTTCGTCATAGTGCCAGTAAATATCCAGATTTTCCGTCATTTCTTCTTTAATGTCAAAGGCTTTGCTTTCGTCATCTCTGCATACAAATCTGCCCTTTATATAAGAAGGAATAAGCTTTCTTGAAACTTTTTCGCCGTCATTAAAGACAAGAGTACCAACATCGAAAATTTCTTTTTTATATTTCCATATTCCCCGGCGAACCTCTTCCCACAGCGATGCATCCGCAAGATTTTCAGACCAGCCGTAAAAAGTCGGCTTGTCTCCTTCGCCGTAAGCACCATAAAAAACTCCGCTTACCACGGAAACCTCGCCACGGAATAAGCTGCCGCGGCAAAAGAGAACCGAATCCCCTTCTTTTATGGGCAAATCCGAGAGCTTTTCAAGAGTTTTTATCGGAGTATCAGGCGTTTTTCCGTCAAAATCATCACATCCGGAATTGCTCACATAATAGGCATTGCCAGAAATTGCTCTGTCAGGTGAGCATTTTATTTCTTTTTTTCTTTTTTCAATCAGCTGATTCATAAAAATCACTTCCATAAAGCTTTTATTATAACACATAAAAGCTTATTTTTAAAAACACAATATGTACTACTGTTTTCTGCCCTTTTAGTCGGGTTGATGTGAGCATCCCCCTACACTTTCTCTGAACGCTTCTGTAAGAACCCCCGAGAATACTGAATTTTCTCGCATCCGATAGTATATGTAAATATCAAAATTAAGCAAACTAATTTATTAAATTCTATAAAATATCTTGTTAAATCGGAATTTGTTATTCATTTTGATATTCCAAAATATCTCCCGCATTACATTCAAGGACTTCGCAGATTGCTGCGAGTGTAGAAAAACGAACAGCTGTTACTTTGTTGTTTTTAATTTTAGAAAGATTAACATTGGAAATCCCCACTCTCTCAGCAAGTTCATTTAAGGAGATTTTACGTTCCACCATCATTCTATCTAAGCGAAGAACTATTTTACCCATAACATCCTCCTCACAGCAATCCATCTACATCTTTTTCAAGTTCTGCTCCGTGAATAAAAAACTGAGTAAGACACAGAACAATAATCCCCATGAAGATACCAGTTGTATCAATGCTGACTTCTGCTGTTTCAACACCTGTTACCAAACGAACGAATACGCTCATAATAAGTCCAATTACAGGAACTGCAATAGAAAAATAACCGATTTCACGCATCATGCGAATGTTATCCTTTTGAAATGGAGTAGCATTTTCCGACTTTTTGAAAATAAGATATAAATTGCGAAATACCATTGCCATCACTACAAGGATGATAACTGCGCCGATGCCAAATATC
>JAUNRD010000405.1 GCA_030535815.1 Clostridia bacterium | reverse complement strand
GATGGTTATAAGTTTGATGTTTGGTCTGATGCATACATGTAGAGCAATTACATTTCCATAGATGGCGATACTATATTAAAGCCGCTTGATCCTCAAGGTGAAGGACGTGGTTGCATAAAAGTTCCCGATGAAGTTTTTACAAATTCATCAGCTCCGTTAAAAATCAATGTGTCTATCCCGAATGGAGATGGAACCACTACTGATGCAGTTTATATTATCAGATAAAAATTGAAAACAGAAGCGAATCTGCTCCCTTTTCTTAATTTATCGCTCTAAAATCTCGCCGCATGAAGTAAAAACGACGACACTCTTTTCGAGTATCGTCGTTTTTTGGTGGAGACGGAGAGGATCGAACTCTTGACCTCTTGAATGCCATTCAAGCGCTCTCCCAATACACGCAAAAACGCACCCCTGTTTTCGGCAGTTTATGGTGGGGATTGATAAGGTGGCATAATATAAAAGCCGAGCAGAGTTTTCAGGATCTGCTCGGGTTATGGCACTGACATCTTTTTGTTAAACATAAGCGACATAAAAAATAATTTCAGAAACGAACATTTCAAAAATATTGTTATTGATTACTGTAATAAACACGGGATAAAATAAACTATGGTACGTTGTGTCTGAAAACACGGTTTTCAAGCTGATTTTTGTTTTGAATATTACATATAACAGTCAACAGTATGTACCTGCATCAAGATTGACAAAAACAGATATTATATGATACAATTAAATTAAAAAAACTGAAAGGATATACTATGCTTACAAGGAATAATCGAAAAACAGGTTACTTTTTTGTTTTAGTTTTATTTATAGGTTTCGTGTTTCACGTCAGCGGTATTTTTGTTCCGAATCTTTCTGCTGACGAATCGTTTTATGTTACAATTCCTTTACGTCTGATTAATGGTGATTCTCTTATTCAGCATGAGTGGCATCTTACGCAGTTTTCTTCCCTGTTTTTATACCTGCCGATTTACTTATGGTTGAAAATTACAGGCTCTTCAGACGGTATCATACTGTTTCTGAGACTTTTATATTTAGCCGTACACACCGCAGCATCAAGTGCTGTATATATTTATTTCAGAAAATATAAAGGTGTTGCAATTGCCGCCGCAATGATGTTTTTTTTTCACATCCCCTTCACTTTCTATGCGGTAAGCTATACTTCGGTTCTAGTTTTAAGCCTGCTTCTGTTATCTTTATGTCTTTTTTCAATATATAATAAGCCGTCAAAAAAATTATATATATCGGCAGGTGTTTTATACGGACTCTCATGTGTATGCAACCCCGCATTCTGCGTTGTATGGCTTGTTTATATTCTTACGTGCGTTTTATGGACAAAGCGGAACCGGATTGTAGAAGCTGTTATTAAAGTCAGAAACAAAAAAATTCTTCGGAAAAGCAGAAAGAATTTCAAAAAATCGAAATTCCCGAACAACGGAAATGTTTCTGATTTTGAAAGCTACTCTTGTATGTTTTCCAAAGAAGCAATAATATATTCCGTTGCAGGTATCGGTATTGTTGCGGTTATAAGCATTATATTTTATTTTTCAACGGGCGGTACTCTTTCGTCAATTGCCGAAAACCTGCCGAATATGTTCGGAAGCAGTGAGCATATAACAGACTCAGCTCCGCTTACCAAAAAGCTTACTGAAATTTTTAATGCAATCAATAAGGTTAGCTTTGAAATGCCGTATCTTCTGCCTATATTATTAATAGCACTGGCGGCGGATAAAAAAAGAAAGACGATGAATCACCGTCTTGTATATCTTTTTGCCGCTTTATCTCTCGGCATTTTATACGGCTTCGGAATTCTTTATACCAATCAATACAAAACAGCGTGTTTCTCCCTGCCTTTTGCCGTTTTTTCATTGGTATGCTACATCCTTACCGAAAACAAAAGAAAACCGTTCTTTTATCTTATGTGGTTGCCGTGTGTCATATTCGCAACGATAGGTCTGTTTACATCAAATACCGTCCTGTTTATCGCAGGTGCAGTTTTTTCGGTAAGCAATGTTGCGGGAATTTTCTTTGCATATGATTTATACAAGGAAATAAAAACGGCTATGATTAACAGCAAAACAAAGGCTGTAAGAAGCAAAAAATTAAAACCCGTTGCAAAAAGCTTATTTATCATTGCTTTTGCATTTCAGCTTTTCGGATATATGCTTGCTATACAGTATTTTCAGATAACAAACACAAGCGGATTAGTCAAAGTTA
>JAUNRD010000404.1 GCA_030535815.1 Clostridia bacterium | reverse complement strand
CAAGATAAGGCTTGATTTTTGCAAGAAGTACTTTGAACCAGTCGTGAAGATGAGTTATATAGGGCTCGGCATTACATCTTAATCTTATTGAAGGATCTTTTAACAGCCATGCAGGAAGACCACCATTCTCCCATTCTGCGCATATGAAAGGACCGGTTCTCAAAATTACCTTCAGTCCAATCTTATCTGCCGTTTCGATGAAACGCTCCAGGTCAAGCATCCCTTCGAAATTAAAAACGCCCTTATGTGGTTCGTGCAAATTCCAACAGGTATATGTTTCAACACAGTTAAAACCGGCAGCCTTAATTTTAATCAGCAAATCTTCCCAATATTCAGGAAGTGCACGGAAATAGTGTAGAGAACCGCTGTGAATTTTAAATTCTTCTCCGTTTAAGTAAAATTTCTTATCTTTTACTGTTAACATATTATACCCCTCTCGTTTTTGTCACACTGTGACATTAGTTTGATTATATTGTACCACACTTATGCTTTTTTGTCAATCGGAATCAGAAGGTTATGGGTGAAATATCGTAATCTACAACCTTTTTAAGCTCAGAGGGTGCAATTTCAAGTTGTGCGCCTATTTTTCCTGCACTCACAAAGAATTTTTCAATACTTTTTACACTCTCATCTATTACTGTTTTATATTCTTTTCTCATCCCTACCGGGCTGCATCCACCGCGTATATAACCGGTGACCTTGTTGATGTCGGCAACGTGTATCATTTCCACCGATTTCTCCCCTACCGCCTTTGCTGCCGCTTTCAGGTCGAGTTCTTTTTCAACCGGTATAACAAAAACATAATACTGTTTTGAAGGCGCAACAGTTACAAGCGTTTTGTAAACGATCTCTTTTGGATAGCCGATCTTTTCCGCAACCGAAATACCGTCTATCTTCCCATCGTCCGCATCATAGTAATGAGGGGTATATTCAGCCTTTACTTTGTCAAGAATTCTCATTGCATTTGTTTTTACATCTTTTGCCATAATTATCCCCTTTTCATCAGCCGGCAAGAACTTCTTCAAGCTCTTCCATTTTTTCTCCGAAGAGTGTCCAATTTCCTTGTTCAAACGCTGCTTTAACTTCAGAGTAAACCCTTCTTATCGCTTCAATATCTCCTGCCAATTCAAAACTTTCGTCAACTATTTCTTCTTCGGCTTCTTCACCGGGAACTTTTCCGAAAAGCATAGAAAACGCTTCATCCAGACTTTTTGCCATTACCACTCTGTCGCCGTAAGCCATCAGAATACGCTTTACCTGCGGAATTGATGATTCTGTTCCGCTGGTTATATAAAGAGGCTCTACATAGATGATTGAGTTTTCGACAGGAATAACCAGAAGGTTACCCTTCATTACATTTGAGTCCCCCTGGTCCCAGAGAGAAATCTGTTCTGAAATATCAGGGTCTGAGGATATCAGATTTTCTATCTGCAGCGTTCCGTTTACCGGTGACCCTTCAGGGAACTTATATACCACCATTTCGCCATAACTGTCATAGTTGGATGAAACACCCACCCATGCAATAAGATTCTGCTTTGCTTTAGGAATAAAAGGAAGCATCAGAACCATATCTGTTTCCTCTTTGTTTGTAAGATGCATTATATTGTAATATGGCTCCACATCTTTTTCCTGGGAGTTATTATACTTTTCCTTCGCAGTGAGCCATATATCGCTTTTACTGTAAAAAGTTTCCGGGTCAGTTACATGATAGCTTTCATACATTTCCATCTGAATTTTGAACAGGAATTCCGGATACCTTATATGTGCGGCTATATCTTCGGGTAACCCTGACTTATAAACATCAGGATAAATTTTGCCGTAAGTCATTGCTATAGGATCATTTTCATCGGTGATGTAGAAATTAACCGTTCCGTCATAGGCGTCAACCGTAACTTTAACACTGTTTCTTATATAGTTTATATCAGAATACATCTGACTGTACGGATATCTGTCCGAAAGCGTATATGCATCAATAACCCAAATAAGTCTCCCTTCGTCATTTACAATCATATAAGGATCTGAATCGAATAAAAGATATGGTGCTATTTTTTGTGCTCGCTTAATTATATTTCTGTTAAGAAGCATTTTGCTGTCGCTGTTAATATATCCGGAAATCAGCATCATCCAGTCAAAATTCTTAGCAGAATAATAAATTCTGTTTAAAGGAGTAAGCATTATTCCTCCTTCTCCGGAATAACTCGTCTCAACAGTTTTGCCGTC
>JAUNRD010000403.1:219-2231 GCA_030535815.1 Clostridia bacterium | reverse complement strand
AATATAAAAGTGTACGTAAGTTTTCCGAAAAAAGCGGTATTCCGTATAGTACGCTTTCTAATGCGTTGTCTAAAGGGATTGGCGGAACATCCTACGAAACGGTTATAAAGATTTGTAATTTGCTTAACCTAAAGCAGGCATATGATGCGGATCTTACGGTGTTTAATGAGCATTGTTATGAGATTTGTTCTATGCTTTCAGCTCTCGATGATCATGCAATACATACGCTCAAGACCATTTTAAGTGTTGAGTACGAACGATGCACTAATGGTAAGAAGATACATAGACCATATGAAAGATTATCGATAGCCGGTCCAGCCCTCGAAAGTCAGAAAGACACCAAGGAGGGCACTGTATGATTAGCAAAGAATGGCTCTTTGTCAATAGTTGGGGTAAAGAGTTAAAACAGAAAAGATTTATGCAAGCAGTCGCAATTAGGCGGCTGCTTGTTTGTTATGTCGTTGTTGATGTGAAAATATATGTAAAATACGGTTTCTAAAACGTTTAAAATTCCTGTAACCATATGCATTTCTTTTTAGAACTTTAATCTTGTTGTTGCAACCTTCAGTAAATCCGTTAGTAATGGTCGTAGAGAATGAATTAATAATACCTGTATACCAATTTCGCATTGTTTCTGCACATTTCTCAAACTGTGGTATACCGCAGTCTTCTGCATTTTGAATCCAGTCAGACATAGTTTGTTTTGCACTTTCTACATCCTTGCTATTTAGTATCTTTAGAAACTGTTCTTTGTAAAAATATGCTCTGCTTATGTTTACGGAATAATATAGCATAACATTAACCTGTTGTTTTTGTTCTTCTTCAAGACTGTCATATCGTTTAATTAGTAAAGATTTTGACCTTTTAAAATACTTACGCAAGTTTGTACTTAGTTTCTTTTGTTCTTCTTTTCTAACATTCTCAAATGCCCATATTGCTTGCCTTATCCAATGGTATTTATCCACTACTTGAGTTGCATTTTTAAACCATACATCAGAAACATCTGAATATGTACGCCACATATCGCTGACAAAATACTCTACACTATCTCTTTCGGCACGTGTAAACCCTTTAAAATAGCGAGTTAGGTAGGGCTTGTATCGTTCAGGGAGAATATCTAAAACTACTTTATTAACCGGATCAGTTAATATGCATTGGTACTTTTCGCCCCAAGTATTGCCTTTAAATTCATCAATAGATAACGCATTGGACAATTCGGGTTTTGGATAAGATATGACATCAAATATTCTAATTACAGTGGATACGGAGAGATTAACCTCTTTGGCAACGCTTGTAAATGAGCGTTCATCACGGAGCTTATCTATTACAAAAGCACAAAGACGAATAGTCATTCTATGGTATTTAGGCAAAAAAGAATTAGTTTCAAAAAATCTTTTGCCACAATGTTTACATCGGTATCTTCGTTTTCGTAAAACGATACTTACGAGTTTTCCAAAGGCAGGGATATCTTTAATTACCTGTTCTCGGTAATCGTGAACTGTATTAGTTGCGGTACCGCAACTAATACAGTTGTGCTCTTTTCTCTCCATTTCTGCGTATATTATGATATTTTTTTCATTTTCTTCAATATTTGTTATATTTAATCCTTGCAATCCGAGAAGTTTTTCTGTAAAATGTTTATAGAGCATATTTGGTCCTCCGTTCATGGTTACTAGTCATTTCCATTTTAACGGATTTTTTCCAAATATGCTCTACTTTTTTCTTTTATTTCATTTTTTCTTCGTAGGCTCTACTTGGTTACCCCAACATTTATTATAGAGCCAAAAGAAGAACCTTATCATTGATAAGGTTCTTTATTTTTTTTGCTTTAAATAATTGTTTCTATATTTTGTGGGTGATAGGTTATATATCGATTTAAAACAATTTGTAAAATTAAACAGCACTGGTAAGAGAATAAGAGGTATTCTTATTATGCTTGGATATTACTTAAATAATGATGATATTATTTATTCAATGCCACTTGCGTCAGCTTATGAATTATTTCAAACATC
>JAUNRD010000403.1:0-209 GCA_030535815.1 Clostridia bacterium | reverse complement strand
ATTTATTATAGAGCACAAAGAATTAAAGCGCCTAAGCCGTCGTGAACTGGTTGATATTATCTATCAGTTAAAGAAAAACGAACAGGAAATGCAAGAAGAAATTGAGTCACTTAAGAACGAACTTGGGGATAAACGAATTCGTATTTCTACAGCCGGTTCAATTGCCGATGCAGCTATGTCGGTAACGAATGTATTTTCTACTGCTCAAA
>JAUNRD010000402.1 GCA_030535815.1 Clostridia bacterium | reverse complement strand
TACGATGGTGGCAATTTCATCGCCCTTAAAGGGATCGTCAATTCTTACATGGATGGTTTCGCCGCTTCCGCCCAAAAGATTTACATAGGAACACTTGGCACTTACGGAATTTATCCCCGTAAGGTCGACGTTTTTGAATCCTATGTAGTCACCCTTTCCCCAGTGTTTTGCCGTAACTCCTATTTCAATTCCTTCCTGAAAGTCGGAATTTATGGGGAGAAGGTCTATTTCTTTTGCTTCTGCAAAAACCGGCATTACGCCGATAAGTGCCAGAATCAATATGATGCAAAGTATTTTTTTCATATTTTAATCCTCCTTTTTTATGATTATAGTATAAAAATAAGCATATGGCAAGGGAAAAAATGATAGTAAACTTGTATTTTCCGATACAAAATAAAAAGTAAGTTGCCAAAGCAACTTACTTTTCTTTTCCTACATTTAATATAATCACTGCGCCTAAAATTAAGAGGATTCCCGTAATCGACAGAAAATCCGTGGGCTCACGGAGAATGAAAATTCCGACAATTGATGCCACCATCGGTTCAACCGATGCCATAACGGCGGCTTTGCCCGCTTCTGTTTTCTTAAGCCCCGTTGTGTAGAACAAAAAGGGTAAAAATGCGGTAACGAAGCCTGTTGCGAAAAGCTCGAAAATCAGGGCGGAGATGCTTTCTGCATTCTGAAATGCGGGAACAAATGTATCGGGCGGGGCAAAAATAAATGAGCCGACACCTGCGATTGTGAAGGCGTATGCCGTTAAGGTTAAGGGGTGGTGCTTTTGAAGTGCAAATTTACCCAATATTGAATAAAGGGCATAGGTTATAGCGGATAATGCACCCATAAAAATTCCCATCGGGGTAACGTGGGCGTCACCGCTTGCAATTCCCGATACAAGGACGCAGCCTGAAAAGGCAAGGATCAATGCAAGTGCCTTCTTTTTTGTGAATTTTTCCTTGAAAAGGAAAAGGGATGCCACCATCACGATAATCGGTGCGGTGTATAATAAAATTGCCGCCACAGCCAGGGATGAAAGATTTATTGATTCAAAGTAAGTTGCGCTCATTAAAAGTACGGAAAAAAGCCCGGTGGCAACCAGCAGTGGTAAGTCGCGGAGTTTTATTTTAAGAAGGCTTTTATCTTTGATAAGGGTAAAAAGAATGAAAAGTATTCCTGCGGAAAAAAGCCTCACTGCGGATATTTGTATGGATGTCAGGGCATAAGCTTCCCCGAGGTGGCGGACAAAAAGCCCCATAATACCCCAGAGGATGCCTGCAATTATTATGTAAAGGGATGAAAGCGTCATAAAAATTCTCCTCATTTTTGTACTTATTTAAGTTTAAACATTTGTTGGTGCTTTGTCAACATATAAAACGACAAAAAGGAGCGTGAGAAAAAGTAAAAAACAGTTGAAATTTACCTCTTTCTGATATATAATAACTCTGTATGTTTTATAAATTACGAGGTGATTTTAATGAGCAATACAGAGCGTCCCCTTGATAATATGGTGACAAACGGCGGTTTTATGAGAATTTTCAAATCCATAACCTGCGTCGGCGACAGCCTGTCCTCCGGAGAGTTTGAGTCTCTGAAAGAGGATGGAACAAAAGGCTATTATGATATGTTTGAATATTCCTGGGGACAGATTATAGGAAGAACCATCGGCGCAAGCGTAAACAGCTTTTCCAGAGGGGGTATGACGGCTAAGGAATATGTTGAAAGCTATGCCGACCTAAAGGGCTTCTGGGATGAGGATAAAAAGAGTCAGGCTTATATTTTTGCCCTTGGCGTAAACGATACTGGCTCCTGCGAAAAGGGTGAAGTTACAGACATCTGTATGGAGGATTATACCAAAAACGGAAAAACCTTTGTGGGCTATTATGCATCGATTATTCAGCGCTATAAAAAAATGCAGCCCAGAGCGAAGTTTTTCCTTATGACAATGCCCCGGGATATAAGAATAGATAAACCCAGATACGAAAAGTTTCTCGCTTTCAATGAGGAAATAAGAAAAATGGCACAGCTTTTTTCAGATACCTATTTAATAGACCTTGAAAAGTATGCTCCCGTTTATGACGAGGATTTCCGCGAGAATTATTTTATGGGCGGTCATCTGTCACCTGCGGGCTATGTGTGGACGGCGGATGTGGTTATGAGCTATATCGATTATATCATCCGTCACAATATGAAGGATTTTAAAGAAGTAGGCTTGGTTAAAACTTGGTTTAAACCAAGAGTTAATCA
>JAUNRD010000401.1 GCA_030535815.1 Clostridia bacterium | reverse complement strand
TTTCAGGATTGTACGCAATTCTGTAAGTGTAATATTCATATCAACTTTCAAACTGTAATTGGCTTCCATAAAACCACCTCTTAGATATATTATATATAATAATAAGTAATTTGTCAAAACCTATTGAAAATAAAATTAAAAAGTGTTATAATATAAAGAAATCTTCAGGAGGTGATAGTTTGAGCGAAGTTAATTGGATAATCAAAGACAGAGATGTCCCGCAGGAGAAGGTTATTTCTTTGATGGACGCGTTAGGATGCGGATATCTTCTGGCCTCCGTTTTGTGCTCAAGAGGAGTAAATAATGCATATGATGCTAAAAAAAATAATTGAACATAATGATAGCTGGCATGACCCTATGATGCTTCCGGATATTGCACTTGCGGTTAATCGTATTAAAAACGCTAAAGCAAAGAATGAAGTTTTAGCAGTATACGGTGATTATGACGCAGATGGAATAACGGCAACTATAATTATGCAAAGTTGCCTAGAAGAGTTTGGGGTTAAAACGATAAAATATATACCGGACAGAAGCGAAGAGGGCTATGGACTCAACAAAAATGCCATAGATAAGCTTAAGGCAGAAGGCGTCGGACTTATAGTTACGGTGGATTGCGGAATAGCGTCCAGGGTAGAAATAAACTATGCTAAAGGAATCGGAATTGATACAATTGTTACCGACCATCATAATTGTCCTGAGGAATTACCATCTTGCATTGCGGTTGTAAATCCCAAAAGGGAAGATAGCCTTTATCCGTGTAAATTTCTTGCCGGAGCAGGAGTTGCATATAAAGTTGCATGCGCGCTTATCGGAATTGAGGCTTCAGAGAAATTTCTGGAATATGCCGCAATAGGAACCGTTGCCGATGTTGTGGATATATGTGATGAAAACAGGAAAATTGTTAGCGAAGGACTGAAAAAAATTAATTCCGATCCTTCATTAGGAGTTGCAGCTCTTATGCAGACTGCATCAAAGACTGCCGCTGACAGCACGACGCTTGCTTATATTTTAGGACCCAGAATAAATTGCGCCGGTCGTATGGAGCATCCTGATTCTGCGTATAAACTTCTGCGCGCAGACAATGCAACTGATGCATCTGAATTTGCAGAGAAGTTAAATAATCTTAATAAGGAACGCCAAAAGTGTGAACAGGAAATATACGAAGAAGCAATTGAAGAAATCAAAAGACGATCTTTTCAAAACGATAAAGTGATTATAGCAGGAGGGTATAACTGGAATCCTGGTGTTATTGGAATTGTAGCTGCAAAAATCACAGAGCGGGCATATAAACCTTGCATTCTTATTGCTTACGGAAATGATGGGACAGGCAGGGCTTCGGGGCGGAGCATAGAAGGTTTTAATCTTTACGAAGCCTTAAAGGCTAGCGAAAGTTTTCTGATAAAATATGGCGGACATTCTCAGGCTGCAGGGCTTAGTATAATGCGTGAGAATGAGGAAAATTTCAGGAAAGCTATTAATGATTATGCCGAAAAGGTATTCACAAAGGATATGACTGTAAAAAAAGTATATATTGATTCATTGATTAATCCCGAAGTAATAACGGTAAAAGGTGTTGAAGAATTATCAATGCTGGAACCATTCGGAACCGGAAACGAGAAACCCGTGTTTGCCATAGCCAACGCTAAAATTGCAGACATGAAAGAATTGTCTGAAGGAAAACACCTTAAACTTACTTTAAGGAAGAATGATTGCACGCTGGATGCAATAGCTTTCGGACAAGGACCTCTGGCAAAGAAACTTTATAAAGGCATGGGCATTCATGTTTCAGGAAATTTAGAAATCAATGATTATACCGGGCGCTCTCAGATCATAGTGAAAGATATATTATATAAATAAGGAGTTTTGATTATGGATTTAAAATCTAAGTTCAGACATGTTGCGGATTTCCCTAAAGCAGGAATTGATTTCATTGATATAACAACCGTTCTTAATGACAAAGATGCATTCAGAGAGGCTATAGATCAGATGGCTTCTATGATTGATGTATCCTCCTGCGATGTTTTGGTGGCAAGCGAGGCTCGCGGTTTTATTTTAGGCTCCGCGTTGGCATATAAGCTCGGCGTAAGATTTGTGCCGGTAAGAAAGCCGGGGAAGCTTCCGTATAAAACAGTCAAAGGCTCTTACGAACTGGAATATGGTACCGATTCCCTGGAAATGCATACAGATGCTATAAATAAGGGTGACAAGGCAGTTCTGGTTGACGATCTCATCGCTACAGGCGGAA
>JAUNRD010000043.1 GCA_030535815.1 Clostridia bacterium | reverse complement strand
GTACTTTAGATACGCTTATTTCAATAGCCAATGCATTAAACATCCCCTTAAAAAAATTATTTGAATTTAAGGATTAAACAATAAAAAATATGGATTTACCAAAACGAAAAAGGACAAGGCTGAAGGGTACGATGCTACCCCATTTCGTAGATAAGCGGATGTATTACATCCGTTTTTTTGTTTTCCCTTTTAAAAGCGGAAGGAGGAAATCGCAATCCCCCGTCCCACTGACATAAAATTATATTCTCCGCATTTATTGAGGTTTTTATAAGAAGATTTGAGGGGTGAGGTTATTTCTATTATAGCATACTTTGTCCGTGATTGCAATACATTTGTCATGCATATATTATCATTTTTTGCATATATAATTGTATTGCAGAGGTGGTTTTATGAAAAAGTTTAAGATTCCTTCGGTTCCTCCTACAACAAATAAATGTATACGCTTTCCAAACGACGTAATAGAAAATGTAGAAAAAGCTATTGTCGGAAAAAACTGTACTTTTACTGCTTTTGTTGTAGAAGCTGTTAGAAACGCACTTGAAAATATAGAAGAAGACAATAAATAATTTATGCGGATGCTTTTGCATCCGTTTTTTGTTTTCCCTTTTAAAAGCGGAAGGAGGAAATCGCAATCCCCCGTCCCCCTGGCATAAAAATATATTCTCTGTTTTGACATTCAGTAAATGTCATATTTAGAATTATACCGCTATATAATATTTTTGTCAAGCACAGAATGTCAAATAGCGGAGGATAATATGTTTAAGAACAAATCTCTGTCAGGCAAAAATAATATTTGTGGCGAAAAAGTTTATGAAATAAGAAAAAGGCAAAATCCTAAAACGTCACAACGTCAGCTTGCCGAAAAACTTCAGATATTGGGTGTTGATGTTGATAAAAATGCTATTCAGAGAATTGAAAGCGGTCAACGTTTCGTGACAGATCTGGAGCTTCTTGCTATTTCAAAAGTTTTCGGTCTTTCTCCCAATGATCTTTTAAGCGATTATGATTTTTGAAAATAAAATTTTGCCAAAACGAAAAAGGACAAGGCTTAAAGGATATGACTATTCTTTGCCGGGTGCGTATTTTATAACAATTTGTACGAAGGATAAAAAGTGCATATTGAGCAAAATTGTAGGGGACGATGCCCACATCGTCCCGCAAAACAAGTTATCCCGCACAGGAGAAATATGTCTAAAATACATCCGGAATATAAATAATATATATGAAAATGCAACGGTAGATAAATATGTTATTATGCCGAATCACATTCATATGATTATAACTATTCACGGGACGATGAAGGCATCGTCCCCTACAATAAACACAGAAAATATCATACGTTCATTTAAAACCATGGTAACAAAAGAGCTTGGCAACTCCATCTTTCAGCGCTCCTTTCACGATCACATAATCCGTAATGATGAGGACTACAAAAAAGTCTCCGAATACATCGGCACCAATGTATTAAGGTGGGAAAGCGACTGCTTTTGCAAATAAAAAAACGGATGTAATACATCCGTTTTTCGTTTTAAAAGAAAAAAGAACGGCGATGCCGTTCTTCATTTATTCGTTCAATCAGACAGCGCGAACTACCTTGCCGGAACGAAGGCAGCGTGAGCATACTGAGATTGTCTTGGGAGAACCGTTAACAATCGCTCTTACTGTTCTTACATTAGCTTTCCAGGTTCTGTTGCTTCTTCTGTGAGAATGGCTTACTCTGATTCCGAATGTTACGCCTTTTCCGCAAACATCACACTTTGCCATTAAAAACACCTCCATTTCGTAGCAGTACACATTATAATAGCATACATTTTTTCATTTTGCAAGTGTTTTTTTTACTTTTTTTGAAATTTAGCATATTTTTATAAAAAAAACATACGTATTTATGTATTTCTCCCAAAAATAACATAAAATATTGTACTTCAGAAGAGTTTCGGTGCTATTGACTTTTGCTTATATATATGTTAAAATCAATTAAGATAGATAAGGAGTGAAAAAAATGACAAAAAAATCAGTTTCTTTATTACTTACTCTCATTATGATGATAGCTCTCATACCCATGGGCGCTTCCGCAGCACGTGTTGGCGATGTTGTAGGCTATGCTCAGCCCACAGATATCGTGGCTATGATAAACGGCTATCAGCTTGAATCCTTCAACGTAAACGGTCATACATACATCGTTGCCGAGGATTTACGCTATTACGGATTTGACGTTTATTTTGATTCCGCCTCAAGATCATTGTCTATTAACAGAAACTACAATATAGGACAGATTGATCCCCAGAGAACTAATCCAAATTTCTGGAATGCCGCAAGCACAAAGAAAACAAAGATACTTTATACAGATATTGTTACCTATGTAAACAATGAATATGTTGCAAGCAGCAACATAAACGGAAAGACAATTATCAATTTCAACGAGCTTGCAAGATTCGGTGCAGTAAACTATGATAATTCCAGACGTGAAATTACCCTTTCCCTCGGCGGATTGAATATAAACCCCATTTATAATTTTGCCATTGCTTTCCAGGCAGATTACGACAACGAAGACTGGCGCTGTAAGGCTAGTGCAAAGGGCGATTTACTTATGCTGTATTTTACATCTAAAACATATATGTCTAAGGCAGACATAAATCATTATTTAGCAACAACTGCTCCTACAGATAAAAGAGACTTTCAGGAATTACTTGATATGCTTCAGAGTAAAGGTCTTCCCGTAAGTTCCATATATATTGAATCCTATAACAGTAACGGCGTCAGGTTCGAAAGCTATCAGCTTTATTAATAAATGAAAAAAGCGTTGCATCAATGATGCAACGCTTTTTTATGTGCTCGAAAGCAAAGAAAAAGAACGGTTAGTAATAACCGTTCTTTTTATGGCTTTCGGCTACAAAATAGATGCAAAAATTTTTTAGTTATATTCCAACTCCGTTGGAGTGATATTTTTGATAAATCAAAAGTGATATTTAAACCTTCGGTTTCAGTGATATTATATTTGTTCCTTTAGTTCGCCATAGGCGAATATCACTGCCCGAAGGGCAATATCACTTACGAAGTAAATATCACTTGTTCCGCAAGGAACAAATATAACAAAAAAGACTATTCCGAAGAATAGTCTTTTTTATGGTGACTCGTACCAGATTTGAACTGGTGTTACCGCCGTGAAAGGGCGGTGTCTTAACCGCTTGACCAACGAGCCATTTAATGGTAGCGGCAGGTGGACTTGAACCGCCGACCTAACGGGTATGAACCGTTTGCTCTAGCCAGCTGAGCTATGCCGCCACAGCCATATTAGAATAACACAAATTTTTCACTTTGTCAAGCCTTTTTTTAATTTTTTTTGAAAAATTTTTTATAAGTCCATTTTACCCGTATTTTTAAGTTTTATTCCGGGGACGGCTACGCCGTCCCCGGAGATAGTTTTATCAGTTTTCAGAAGTTACTTCCGCTGTTTCTTCAGCGGGAGCTTCCGCATTTTCAGAAGGTGCTTCTTCTCCCTCTGCCGTTTCCTCTTTTTCATCCTCGTGAGGAGTTTTTGCAATACCGATTACGGTTGCGCCGTCATCACTTCTCATCAACGTTACGCCCTGAGTTGCTCTGCCCAAACTGTTTATTTCGGCTGAGAACATTCTTATTATTACGCCGTTTGAAGCAATAAGCATAAGGTCTTCATCTTCCCTGATTGAGGTAATGCCCGCAATCTTACCGGTTTTTTCCGTTACCTTATAGCCTATCATACCCATACCGCTTCTCTTCTGAGTCTTAAAGAGGTCAAATTCACTCTTTTTACCGAAGCCGTTTTCTGTTACTATCATAAGCTGGGCATCGTCTTCAACGCGCGCCATACCAACTACATAGTCACCGCTTCGCAGCGTAATTGCCTTAACACCGCGGGTTACTCTGCCCATAGCTCTTACATCCTTTTCGTTGAAGCGGATTGCAAGGCCGTTATGCGTTCCGATTACAACATCGTTGTTACCGTCGGTCATTTCAACGGAGATAAGCTCATCATCCTCGTCAATTACAATTGCAAGGATACCGCCCTTTCTTGCGGTGTTGTATTCTTCTAAGCAGGTTTTCTTTATAATACCGTTTTTAGTAAGCATTGTAAGGTAGTTATCTTCGGAAAATTCCTTGATGGGAATCATTGCCGTTACTTTTTCGTCCTTTTCAATGGGAAGAAGGTTAACTATTGCATTTCCCTTTGCCTGACGGCTTGATTCGGGAATCTGATAGCCCTTAAGTCTGTAAACCCTTCCACGGTCAGTAAAGAACAGAATAAAGTCGTGGGTGGATGCCGTAAACATATACTTTACAAAATCCTCTTCCCTGGTCTGAAGACCGGAAATACCTCGGCCGCCTCTGTGCTGAGCCTTATAGGTATCTGCAGGAACTCGCTTTACATAACCGAAGTTTGTAAGGGTATAAACAGAATCCTCAACCTCAATTAAATCCTCCTCGTCAATTAAATCAAGACCGGGCTCGATTGAAGTAAGTCGCTCATCCCCGTACTTATCGCGGATTTCAGCAAGCTCTTCCTTGATTAATTCCATAAGTTTACCCTTATCGGAAAGAATAAGTCTGTATTCGTCGCACTTTTCAAGGAGAGCATTGTATTCTTCCTCGATTTTTTCGCCGTTTAATTTCTGCAGCTGTCCAAGTCTCATATCAAGAACGCTCTGCGCCTGGATTTCAGACATATTAAAGCGCTCCATAAGTCTTTCCTTGGCATCGTCATAGGAATTTCTGATTGTATCGATGATTTCATCGATATTTGCAAGGGCAATACGTAAGCCCTCAAGTATATGCATTCTCGCTTCTGCCTTTTCAAGGTCATAGCGTGTTCTTCTTGTAACGATTTCCTCCTGGAAGGAGATGAACTGAGTAAGAATATCCTTAAGTCCCAGTGTTTTCGGTTTTCCGTCACAAATTGCAAGCATATTTACGGAGAAGCTGTCCTGAAGACGGGTGAAACGGTAAAGCTGATTCAACACAACCTGGGGATTTGCATCTCTCTTAAGGGAAATATCAAGTCTTATACCGACACGGTCGGATGAATGGTCGTCAATATCCGCAAGTCCTTCGATTTTCTTGTCCTTTACAAGGTCAACGATGGACTCAACCAGCATTTTCTTGTTTACCTGATAAGGAAGCTCTGTCACAACGATGGAATAGCTTCCGTCCTTCTTTTCCACAATTTCAGCCTTGGCACGAACAATAATTTTGCCCTTACCTGTGGTATAAGCGCTTCTTATTCCGCTTTTACCCATAATTGTTGCCTTTGTGGGAAAATCGGGCCCCTTTATATATTCCATAAGCTCTTCCGTTGTAATTTCGGGGTCGTCAATCTGTGCTATTACGCCGTTTAATACTTCGGTAAGGTTATGAGGAGGTATGTTTGTTGCCATACCAACTGCGATACCGGAGCTTCCGTTTATTAAAAGAGTGGGAATTCTTGTGGGAAGAATGGTGGGCTCCACCCTCTTTTCATCGAAGTTTGGAGCAAAGTCAACGGTGTTCTTTTCAATGTTTTCAAGCATTACATTGGAAAGCTTGCTCATTCTTGCTTCTGTGTATCGGTAAGCAGCAGGAGGATCGCCGTCAACCGATCCGAAGTTACCGTGACCGTCAACCAAAGGATAACGCATGGAGAAATCCTGCGCTAAACGTACCATTGCATCATAAACGCTGGCGTCACCGTGGGGATGGTATCTACCGATAACGTTACCGACGGTGGTAGCGGATTTGAAGAAAGGCTTATCGTGGGTTAAATGCTCTTCATACATAGAATATAAAATTCTTCTGTGAACAGGCTTAAGACCGTCACGCACATCGGGAAGAGCACGGCTTATGATTACGCTCATAGCGTAGTCAATGAAAGCCTCCTTCATTCGTTTTTCAATATCAACATTGACTATTGTTTGTGTATCTATATATTCCTCAAAATGGGAATCTTCATATTTTTTCTGTTTAGCCATTTACTTTTGCCTCCGCATTATATATCCAAATTAGTTACGTACTGCGCATTTTCTTCGATGAAGATTCTTCTGGGCTCAACCTCTTCACCCATCAGCACGCTGAAGATTTCGCTTGCGCGCTCTGCATCTTCAAGTGTAACCTTAAGAAGGATTCTGTTTTTGGGATCCATTGTGGTTTCCCAAAGCTCTTCAGGGTCCATCTCACCAAGACCTTTGTATCTGCTTATTTCAACCTTGGCATTAGCGTCTCCTGCCTTTAATTCTTCACTTATTAAATCTCTTTCTTCATCGCTGAAAGCAACTCTTGAAGTTTTACCTCTTGAAAGCTTGTAAAGAGGAGGCTTTGCAAGATAGATATGACCTGCTTCAACAAGGGGGAACATATGTCTGAAGAAGAAGGTGAGAAGAAGTGTCTGAATATGAGCACCGTCAACGTCGGCATCGGCCATAATTATTATTTTATCGTAGCGGAGCTTTTCTATATTGAATTCTGCACCGATTCCCGTACCGAGTGACTGGATAACGGGAACTAATTTTTCATTTGAATAAACCTTATCGAGCTTAACCTTTTCAACATTAAGCATTTTACCCCAAAGAGAAAGTATTGCCTGATATTTACTGTCACGGCCGCTCTTTGCACTGCCTCCCGCAGAGTCACCCTCTACGATGTAAAGCTCTGTCTTTGTGGGGTCCTTTACTATACAATCTGCAAGCTTACCGGGAAGTGAGCTTGTACCAAGAGGAGTTTTTCTTGTTGCTTCCCTTGCTTTTCTTGCCGCAATTCTCGCACGGGATGCAAGCATTGCCTTTTCAATTATTGCACGACCGACATTCGGGTTTTCCTCAAGAAAGTCTGCAAGCTTTTCTTTAACTATTGTTTCAACAAGACCTCTTATCTCGGAGTTACCGAGCTTTGTCTTGGTCTGTCCTTCAAACTGAGGCTCTTCAAGCTTTACGGAAATGATGGCAATTATACCTTCACGAACGTCTTCACCGGTTAATTCCTCATCATCCTTCATAAGCTTGTACTTTCTTGCATAATCCTCAAGCACTTTACGGAGCGATGACTTAAATCCAACCTCGTGAGTACCGCCTTCCGTTGTGGATATGTTATTTGCAAAGGATTCGATTGTTTCTTCGTAGCCGTTGTTCCACTGAATGGCAACCTCAGCCATACTGCCGTTTTTCTCGCCCTTTACATAAATAACTTCATCGTGGATTGTAAGAGAATTTTCTTTATTACCGTATCTTTCATTGTAAAGATAGGATACGAAGTTTTTAATACCGCCCTCGTAAATAAGCTCTTCTTTTTTAATTTCTTCTTCTCTTAAGTCACTGAAAATAATTTTAATACCGCCGTTTAAGAATGCCTGCTCACGAAGTCTCTTAAGTAATGTTTTATAATCATAATAGGTTTCTTCAAAAATATCATCGTCTGCCCAGAAGGTAACCTCGGTACCTGTCTTATCTGTAGTTCCTATTTTATGAACCTCACCGTTAGGTTTACCTAAGGTGTAGGACTGGAACCAGATATTTTCCCCATCGTGAACCTTTACTTCAAGCTTTTTTGAAAGAGCGTTAACAACGGATGCACCAACACCGTGAAGACCGCCGGATACCTTATATCCGCCACCGCCGAACTTACCGCCTGCGTGAAGAACGGTAAAAATAACGTCGATTGTGGAAATACCCATTTTAGGATGAATACCGTGAGGCATACCACGACCGTTATCCTTAACGGTTACGGAACCGTCCTTATTAAGTGAAACCTCAATTTCAGTACAAAAACCTGCCAATGCTTCGTCAATGGAGTTATCCACAATTTCATATACCAGGTGATGAAGACCTCTTATTGAAGTTGAGCCGATATACATACCAGGTCTCTTTCTTACCGCTTCAAGTCCTTCAAGTACCTGAATCTGGCTTTCGTCATAGTTGTTTTTGATTTCGCTCATATCAAAATTCCTTTCTTACTGTCTTTTCAAGGGTTTTCTGATTCATTCTCTTAAGAAGAGTTTGTGGAGAGATTGGTGATATATAAATTTTATCGTCATTATCCAGTATAAACGACCTCGGAAGGTCAAAGGATACATTAATTACATTTTTATTTTCTTCGCATCGCCTGAAAAAAACTCTTGTTGCTTTTCCTATACTTGTATTTTCAATATCAAAAATTCCGACTATCTTATCTTTTCTGACCAGATAATCTCCTCCTACATGAAGATACATATTATTGCTCCTTAGTGATTTTTCCGTCCTTTACGGTAAAAAATGTAACTCTTTTACTTCTTCTTAATCCGCTTACGCCCGTACAGGTAATTATTGTCTGTTTACCTTTTATTTTTTCAATCATATACGACTGTCTTTTTTTATCAAGCTCACTTAAAATATCATCAAGAAGTAAAACAGGATAAAAACCGCACCGGTCCTTTATAATTTCTGTCATTGCAAGCTTTACACATAAAATACATGAACGCTGCTGACCCTGGGACCCGAATAATTTAACATTATTTCCGTTTATTAAAAATTCTATATCATCTCTTTGAGGACCTGTCAAAGACTGACCTCTCTCAATTTCCGCGCGGCGGTATTTTTCCATACTTTCATTGAATAATTTTTTATTTTCTTCAATGTTATCTGTATTTTCTGCTTCTATAAAAGGAATATAATTTATCAAAAGATTTTCTTTTCCGTCGGTTAATTCATCCATATGCACTTTTGCATATTCTGATAAAAGCCTTGCAAAACTGCCTCTGTACATCATAAGCCTTGAACCGTATTCCGAAAGCCTTAAATTCCATATATCAAGCATTGAATCAAAATTTTTAAGTTCTCTTTTTTTAAGAAGAATATTTTTTTGTTTAAGACATTTGTTATAATCTTTCAGAATTTTGGCATAATTAGGTTTAAGGTTACAGATTGCATCGTCTATTAAATTTCTTCTTAATTCTTTTTCCCCTTTAATTACATCAATTTCTTCAGGTGAAAATAAAACCGTTTTGAAATGCTCACTTAAAAGTGAATTTTTAGATGCCTTTATCCCGTTGAATTTAACCTCTCTTTTTTCATTTTCGGAAAATTTATATTCACCGTGAACAGGCATATCTCCGGTTAAAAAATCCATTTCAATTTTAAAATCTTCACAGCCGAATTTTATTAAATCCTTTTCGTTTGCGGCGCGATAGCTTTTAGCAGCTGAAAAAAGATAAATTGATTCTAAAAAATTAGTTTTTCCCTGGGCATTTTCTCCTCTGAAAACATTTACCTCAGGATTTAACAAAACTTCTTCACTTAAAAAATTTCTGTAATTAAAAAGCTTAACTTTTTCAATTTTCATTTTTTAATTTCACGGGAAGAACCATCTGAATAAAATCTTCACCGTCAACAGGTTTAATTATACAGGGACTTAAATTTGAATTGAATTCAATTTTTGCAAGATCTTCCTCACAAGCCTTTAATGCGTCGTGGAAATATTTATGATTAAAGCCGATTTCGGTTTCTTCACCTTCAAAGGGAATGGGAAGAGTATCCATAATCTGACCGGTTGATGCAAAACACTTAATTACAAGCTCGGTTTTTGTAAACTGAAGTCTTATAGGGCTCTTTGTTTCGCTGGCTGAAATGATGGGTTCACATCTTTCCACACTTTCCATAACGGAATTTACGGGAATAACAACACTATAGGCATTATCGGTGGGAATTGTCTTTCTGTAATTCAAGAAATTACCTTCAATAAGTCTTGAAACAACCTTTGCATCTTCTGTTTTTATTAAACAAAATCTCTGATTTACACTTATTTTAACAGGTGAATCATCATCCTTTAATATTTTTGAAAGTTCACCAAGTGTTTTACCGGGTATAATGAAAGAAAAACCTTCACCCTTATCTTCTTTAATTTTTTCATTTCTTAAGGCAAGACGAAAGCCGTCAACAGATACAACATTAATTGTATCTCCCTTAACTTCAAAGAGGGAACCGGTTAAAACTATTCTGCTTTCGTTCTGTGAAATTGCAAAAATAGTTCTTCTTATCATA
>JAUNRD010000042.1 GCA_030535815.1 Clostridia bacterium | reverse complement strand
ACGAGGCGGTCTTGAAAACCGTTTGTCCGAAAGGGCGCGTGGGTTCGAATCCCACCCTCTCCGCCATTTTTTTATTCAGGCGCTAATTTAATAAGTACGCAGAAAGCTGCGGCTATATCTTGGAGTAGTACTCAAGTTGGCCGAAGAGGCGCCCCTGCTAAGGGCGTAGGTCGGGAAACCGGCGCGAGAGTTCAAATCTCTCCTACTCCGCCAAGCAGAAAGCATATCCGAAAGGATGTGCTTTTTGTTTTTGCGTATTTAAGATTTGAACTCGAGCGACGGGAACCGGCGGGGGTTTGAGCGTGACCGCCGCCGGTGGCGGATGAAGGGAACGCGAAAAGAGAGAAAACAAGAAGCCTGGAAGTGAGCTTGCGAGCGCTGCAGGCGACTATGTTTTCGAGTGGACGTTTACGTTTCAAATCTCTCCTACTCCGCCAAGCAGAAAGCATATCCGAAAGGATGTGCTTTTTGTTTTTGCGTATTTAAGATTTGAACTCGAGCGACGGGAACCGGCGGGGGTTTGAGCGTGACCGCCGCCGGTGGCGGATGAAGGGAACGCGAAAAGAGAGAAAACAAGAAGCCTGGAAGTGAGCTTGCGAGCGCTGCAGGCGACTATGTTTTCGAGTGGACGTTTACGTTTCAAATCTCTCCTACTCCGCCATATTACCCCCCGACTTTGATAAAAGTTGGGGGATGTTTTTTCTATTTACAAAAGTTTTCCGCCTTCTTTTATATAAATGAAGCCGCCAGGAGTATTTTCAGTAGTTACTTTTTCGTTTTTCCAATGATTAACGAAAAATTATGATCCTTTTTTATGCTGAATTTTTTTGTTTTATCCCGGCGGTTGATTTTTTTGATGCGGTATGGTAATATAAAAGCAGCATATATATTGAAACGGGAACGGAGTAAGGGTTATCTGTAAATATCCGAAAAAACGTATGAGTACTTTAACAGAAACGAGTGATTAAATGAGTGGAAAGACAATGTGGCAAAGACCGCTTACAAATAAAATATACCTCCACCGTCCTCTTTCCGAGAGGCTTATAATGATGTGCCCGGATATGAAGATATTGAATTCCTGCCTTCTGGATAACGGAGCTCACGTGGGGCAGCCGGGAATCGGATTTATTCTGCTTTACGGAGAAAATATGGAAGGCTTTGACCTTGATAAAACGAAATTTACTCCTCCTGCACCGGGAATTCCCATTTATGAGATGGTAAATGAAGAGGAGTGCACCGTGCGCCTTGAAGCCTTTGCGGGTGAGGGAAGAAACCCTAAGGTATATTTCAAGATTACTCTTTCTAACAATAAGGATTGTAAGGCAGAAAGTTCCCTTGGCATTATGGTGAGATCGGGCAGCGAAAAGTATATGCTTAATCAGCATCAGGAAGGGTATTCTCCCTACAGCCCCAACTATAAAAACTGGTTTTTGCTTAAACGAACCTGGAAGGAATGTGGCAAGGGCAAGGCAAAAAGCGGAACTGCAACAATTAAAATAGAGGGGGATGTTTCCTTTGTTAAAGGAGACATAGAGGGCTACAGCTTTTATCCTTCTGACTATTTTAAAATTAACTATTCCCTTATGCCGGGCGAGAGCGTGAGCTACACCGGTGCTATTTGTGAAAACGGCGACATTGAAAGCTTTTCATATGAAGAAGAAAGGACAAAGGCGGTTTCTTACTGGGAAAATATTAAAAGCAAAATAAAAACCCTTCCGGATGCAGAAGGGAAATATCTTGATGTGTTTTATCATATGGCAATGCAGCTTATGCAGATGCTGGCGCACTATGAGGGAAGCGACCTTGTTACGGTGCGTCAGGGTGATGTGGGAAGGTTTGTGTGGCCCTATGAGGGGACGCAGATTATTTCCATGCTTGACAGAGTGGGGCTTTCAGATTATACCTTTGAAGCCTGCAGATATTACTGCGAGCGCTGGCTCACCAAGGACGGCCCGGATAAGGGGAAAATCGGAAGTACGGCAGGCTGGGAAAACTTTACCGGTGCCGTTATATGGGCGATAAGCACCCATCTTCTTGCAACGAAAGAAAAAAGCGAATTTGACTATTTTCTTCCCCATCTTATTTCCATGAGAGACTGGATTGAAAGGAAGAGAAGTGCTGAAAGAAGCGGCGGATATTACGGCATTTTTCCGCCCGGCAAGGGGAGCGACTGGAATGATGTGGCACAGTTCTGGACCTTTACCGACAGCTACAACGTAAAGGCGTTATCCTTTATGGTTGAGGCACTCGGGGTTTTCAGACACGAAGAATATGAAAAGACAAAGGCGATATATGAAAGCTACAGTAAAGCTATATCTGATATAAGAGATTCACTCTGGAAAGGTCACGAGGATGACGAGGAATATATCTTTCCTCACGAGCTTGGAATAGATTTTTGCGACAGCCATACCTACAGCTATTATACCGACGGCGCGCCCTTTTTGCTTTATACCGGTTTTATCGAACCGGGAAGCAGGATGATGAAGCAGATGGAAAATTATTTCATTAAGCGCGGTCAGTTTGTAAAGGGGCTTACAGGCAGAATGACAAGCTGTGAAAGTATGTGGGACGAGGCATATTTCGGCGGTTACGGCGATGTGTGGTATACCATGCAGAGTGAAACCTACTGGCTTAAGGCGTGGGTGGCATCAGGCGAGAGAGAAAAGGCTTTCCATACTCTTTCTGCCATGATGCATTACGGAATGACGAGCGAAATGGTGGTTTCGGAAAGATACTGTTCAATAAATCCAAGATACTGTCCCTGGCAGCCCAACGGAAGCGGAAGCGCAAGAATGATGGAAATGCTGCTTGAATATTTCGGCGAAGTGAAAAGGTAAAAAAGAGCATCGGAATTTTCCGATGCTCTTTTTATTTTGAGTAAAACATTGTAACCCAGCCCTGAACCCATACGATAAGGATAATTAAGGGAAGAACATATTTTACATATACTCTGAGCCACTTGGGGAAGGCGAGACCTTTACCTGTGTTAACCTCAGTCATAAAGTTGCTCCATCCCCAGCCGTGCTTATTGTAGGTACAGAAAAGTACGTAGCAAAGTGAGCCTAAGGGAAGGAGGTTGTTACTTATGATGAAGTCCTCAAGATCCATAATTCCTTTGGAACCGCCTGATCCCCATGCAAAGCCTGACCATACGGTAAAGCCCAAGATACAGGGAAGGGAAAGAACGCACATAAGCACGATGTTTATAATTGCGGCTTTAACTCTGCTACACTTTGTAAGCTCAAGCCAGAAGGACATAATGTTTTCAAACACTGCGATAACCGTTGAAAGAGCAGCGAAAATCATAAACAGGAAGAAAAGGATACCAACTATCTGTCCGATAGGCTGAGCCATTGCATTGAATATGGAAGAAAGTGTGGTGAATAAGAAGCTTGCTCCAACTGTTCCGGGATCTGCATTTACGCCGCCTGCATAAGCAAAGCAAGCGGGGAATACGATGAGACCTGAGATTAAAGCAACGGATGTATCAAGGGAAATGATAGTAGCAGCTTCGCCCAAAAGTCTCTTTTCCTTGCTGATGTAGGAACCGAAGATTGCAATTGAACCGATACCGATACTAAGTGAGAAGAAAGCCTGTCCCATAGCAGCGGAAATTACTGTCCATGCGCCTGCCTTCTGAAGGTTTTCAACGGAAGGAATAAGGTAGAACTTAAGACCTTCAAGGCCGCCCTTAAGTGTACAGGAGTAAATTGCAAGGCCTATCATAAGTGCGAAAAGGAGTATCATCATAACCTTGGTTATTCTTTCAACGCCCTTCTGAAGACCGAGTGAGCAGATGCTGAAGCAGAGAATGATAACCACAAATGTCATAATTATGATTAAAGGAGTGTTTGTAACGGTTGCACCGAAAACGTCGCCAAGCTCAGGCACGGTCTGTGCGGTAAGAATAGAGCCTGTTAAATACTTTCCGAAATAGATGAACATCCAGGAAGAAATGGTGGTGTAGAACATCATAAGAAGATAGTTTCCTGCGATACCCATATACTTCATCCAGTGCCATTTCTGACCGGGCTTTTCAAGCACGTCAAAGCTTGATGCTATACTTCTCTGGCTGGCACGGCCGACAGTAAGCTCTGCCGTCATAATGGGAAGCCCTAAAAGTAAAAGGAATGCGATATAAATGAGTACGAAGAAGCCACCGCCGTAGCCTCCTGTTAAAATGGGGAAACGGTAAACATTACCGAGTCCGATGGCACATCCTGCTGAAATCAGGATGAAGCCGAGTCTTGATCCGAATTTTTCTCTTTGCATAGTTATTTTCCTCTCTTTTTATTTATCTTAAAGCCTTTTGCTTTAATTTATGAAAACAGTGCCTTTAATATCTCCTCTGCATAAGCGGGAGAACATTCGCCCAGGCATTTTTCAAGGCTTGGGTTATTTTCGAGTCTCGGGCGGATTGTATCAAGATCCTCTTTTGTAAGCTTAAGGTCACACACTCCCGTAAGGTCTGTAACAAGGGTGCGGATTTCTTCGTCTGTACGAAGGATTTCATCATAAAGGTCGGCCGATTCCTTCGGTGCCCATTTTATGTTATGTAAAATGAAGGCGGGAAGATAGAGTGCACACGCCCTTCCGTGGGGGATGTCCTTGTTTTCGGAAAGGTAATAGCTTAAGGTGTGGCACATTGCGGTGCCTGTTACGGAAATTGCATAGCCTGCGTAAATTGACGCAAGGTAGAGGTTTTCGAAATCCTCATCGTCAAGCCCTTCTGTGCCATAGGCAGATATGGTTTCAAATTCCGGAATCAAAAGCTTAATTGCACGGATGGCAAAGGTTTTTGTAAAGTCATTTGCCACGCGGCAAAAATAGCTTTCAAAGGCGTGACAGCAGGCATCAAGCGCCGTATTTTTAATTAAGGTGTCATTCATTTTGGATATATATGTTATGTCACCCAAGGAAACCTTTGGAAGAAGGTGGACTGAACGCATACTCTTTTTCCTTCCGTCATTTCCCGTGATTACGGCATAGGGCGTAACCTCGCTTCCCGTGCCTGCGGTGGTGCCGATGGCAACGATGGGGTATGCACCGTTTTTGTATATTGCGGAAAATGCCTCATCTTCGGTTATTCCGGGGTTTTTCATAACTGCGGCAATTGCCTTTGCGGCATCAAGCGGACTTCCGCCTCCGATGCCTATTACAAAATCACAGCTTGCTTTTGTCCCTTTTTCTGAGGCTTCAAGCACGCTATTATATGTGGGATTAGGCTCGATTTCTGAATAGATTTCATATTGGATACCAGTAGAGTCAAGTGCTTCTTTAACATCTGAAAGAGCACCGGTTTTAACGGCGGAGTTTTTGCCCGTTACAATAAGTGCCTTGCTTCCAAGGGATGAGATAAGCTCCTTGTTATTCGAAACGGCATCCTTTTCGATAATCATATTTACGGCTGATGAAAATTTATGTACCAATAAAAACAGTCCTTTCGGGAAAAGCTTAAAATTATTCTTACTATAGTATAAAACATTTTTTTAGATAATGCAATAAATACTTGTAATTTTTTTAATATAGTGCTATTATTAAGGTATGAATTTTGCATGGAGGTACACTATGGAAATCAGAGGTAAGGTTTTTAATTTTCTCGGAGACTCAATAACTCAGGGTATCGGTTCTTCGGGACACGATTATATGTATACAACGGTTTTCGGAAGGAAATACGGCGCAGAGGTTAATACCTACGGCTTAAGCGGAACGAGGTTTGCAAAGCAGAAAATACACATAGAAGGGCAGCCTGTAAGTTTTGATATGGATTTTTGTACAAGGTATATTCCTATGGCTGATGCTGATTTTGTTGTGGTTTTCGGCGGAACAAACGACTATGGCCACGGCGATGCCCCCTTGGGAGAGATGGCAGACAGAACGCCGGATACCTTCTACGGTGCCTGCCATTATCTTTTTAAGGGATTGATTGAAAAGTATCCTCTTGCCACAATTATAATAATGACTCCTCTTCATAGATTAGGGGATACAGAAGGTGCCGGAAGTCCTAACAGAGAGGTAAACCATCCCTTGAAAACTTATGTTGAGGCGATACGAGAGGTGGCGGAATACTATTCACTTCCTCTGCTTGACTTATTCAAGATGAGCGGGATGAACCCGGAAATCCCCGAAATTCAGAAGCTTTATATGCCTGACGGCCTTCATCCTTCGGACAGAGGGCACGAAAGAATTGCAGACAGACTGGCATCATTTATAAAATCACTTTAAGAGGGAAAGGAAGATAGGAATGATTGAAAAAATACTTTATGGAAAAGTTGGTCCCGATGAGGTTTATCTTTTTAAGATGGATAACGGAAGAGGGCTTACTGCAGAAATAATAACCTACGGAGGTATTGTAAGAACTCTTTGCTACAACGGTGTGGACGTGGTACTTGGTCGTGACACTTTGGAAGAATATATGGAAAACAACGGCTGCTACGGAGCTTTGATCGGAAGAAATTCAAACCGTATTGCAAAGGGCGAATTTACCCTTAACGGAAAGAAATACACCCTTGCAAAAAACAACGGAAACAATAATCTGCACGGCGGAAACATCGGGTTCGGAAAGAGAGTGTGGCAGGGAAAGGCTGTGGATAAAGAAGAACCGTCGCTCATTCTCAGTATTATATCAGAGGATGGGGATGAGGGATTCCCCGGCAAGGTTAAGGTTAAGGTTACCTATACTCTTACGAAGGATAACGGTCTTAAAATTCATTATGAAGGTAAGGCAAACGCTGACACACTTCTCAATATGACCAATCACACATATTTCAACTTAAACGGTCACGATTCCGGAACTGTTGACGGACATACACTTATGATTAATTCGAGTTTCTATACCCCGAACACTGATGAGTGTATGCCTTACGGCGTGGTTGAATCAGTTGCTGAAACAGCTTTTGATTTCAGAAAAGGAATTAAAATGGCTGACGGTTTTACATCAGGTCATCCTCAGGTTGAGCTTTTCGGCGGATATGACCATAACTTTGCACTTGACGGCTTCGGCTTCCGCAAGTTCTCTACTCTTACGGGAGATGTAACCGGTATCGTTATGGATTCTTATACCGACAGACCTGCAGTACAGCTTTATACAGGTAACGGAATACAGACAGAGAGAGTGTGCAAGGGCGGTGCGAAATATCCTGTTCACGGCGGGCTTTGCTTAGAAACCCAGGTGTTCCCCAACGCCATGGAATATAGCCATTTTCCTTCTCCCGTGCTTAAAAAGGGCGAAGTATACGACACTGTGACGGAGTATAGATTTCATAAATGAGCGGACTTGTTTGTGCGTTTACGGGACACAGGGAGATTCCTGAAGAGGATTTTGAGAGAGTAAGAGATTTCACTAAAAAAACGGTGGATTTGCTTGTTGCCAGGGGTGTTAACAGGTTTATAACCGGCGGCGCGGCAGGATATGATATGCTGGCGGCAGAAATTGTGATTGAAGCAAAAAAATATGCATCGGTAAAATTGGTTGTTGCAGTTCCCTGCAAAGGGCAGGATCGCTATTACAAAAAGTGCGACAGAGAGCGTTATCGTCGTATTATTGATATGGCTGACGAGGTGGAAATACTTTCAGGGCACTATTTTGACGGCTGTATGCACATAAGAAACCGTTATATGGTGGATAATTCTGATTTTCTGGTGTCCTATTGTACCAGGGATTCAGGAGGAAGCTATTATACCAGGGACTATGCCCGGAAAAAAGGAAAATATGTAATAGAATGCGGTATTGACAAATTTGACTGAATGTTGTATAATACTAAAAATTATATAATAGAATAAAAATGCAGAGAGTAAGTGGCATGTTTATTACATACATACTATTATTCTGTGCATTTTTTATTTAATTCCGGAGGGGTAATATGGATTGGTTTACTATTTCACATCTTGAAGAACTGGGAGTTATTCTGCTTAAGCTGGTGCTTGCGGGAATTCTTGGCGGGATGATAGGCATTGAGCGAGAACATAAGCACAGACCTGCGGGCTTAAGAACCCACATCCTCGTATGTATGGGCGCTTGTCTTACGATGATGATAAGCTCCTTTATGGTAAAGGACGGTCTTTCTACGGATGTATCCCGTCTCGGGGCTCAGGTTATATCAGGTATCGGTTTTCTTGGTGCCGGCACTATTTTAAGAGAAGGCGACAGAGTGCGTGGTCTTACCACGGCAGCGACACTCTGGGCAATTGCCTGTGTGGGTCTTGCTATCGGAATCGGATATTATGGCGGAGCTATTGCGGCAGCATTTATGATGCTTATTGTTTTAAGGGTTTTAGGATACATAATGACAAAGCGAAACGGCGAGGGGCTTGCTTCTATTCATATTGTTGCTGAAAACAATACGGAAACAGTGGCAAATATCCTTTCGGTAATTCATATTTTCTGTACGGAAATTAAAAATATTGATTTTACCGCAACAGAGGATGATAAGAATGTTGTGATGCTGTTTACTGTTAAACTGAGGCAAGGAAAAAGCGGTGAAGAGCTTTTTGGTTCTCTTATCGGCCTTGATGGCGTGCATAAGGTGGATTGAGCGTAGCAAAACGCAACAAGGCGTTTTGCGAAGCGAAGCATAGGCAAGCGAGGAACGCGCCGAAAGGCGAGTTCCGCAGACGACGAAAGCCGGAACGAAGTGAAGGGTTTTGCGAACGTGCCGACGAGACAATTTTTTGCGCGATAACCGGCAAAAGCCGGATAATCAGAGGAGTTACTATGAAATTTGGCTTTATACACAAAAAGTGCGGGGATTTTGAATATCTCACAAGTCCTCTTTTGGAAGAGTGTGGATGCAAGCATTGCTTTACGACAAGGCTTGGAGGAGTATCGAAAGAGGATTATCTTTCGTCTATGAATCTTGGATTTTTAAGAGGCGATAAGGAAGAATATGTTCATGAAAATGTAAGTATTGTCTGTTCTGCTTTATCCTTTACAGAGGAAAACTTAAGCAGGACGAATCAGGTGCATGAAAATAAAGTGGCTGTGCTTTCAGAACCTGTAAAGGTTTCTCTTGGTTGCGACGCCCTTGCTACGGACAAACCTGGGATTCCGCTTTTATCCACTTCGGCTGATTGCGTGCCGGTAATCCTCTATGACAGAGAAAAAAATGTGTGTGCATCAATACATTCGGGCTGGAAGGGGACGGTTAAAAAGATTACGGCTGAGGCTGTGAAAACTCTTGTCTCTGAATTCGGGAGCAATCCTGCGGATATAATTGCGGCAATAGGTCCGTCCATAGGAAAGTGCTGTTTTCAGGTAAAAAAAGACGTATACGATGCTTTTTCTGAAACGTTTTCTGATGTGTCTTTTATAAAGGAAGAAGGAGATGGCATACATTACAGGGCCGATCTCTGGGAAGCGGTCAGAAGGACTCTTCTTGAAGCAGGACTTGATGATGAAAATATTTCCCTTGCGGGCGAATGTACTGTATGTAACAATCATTTGTATTTTTCAAGCAGAGCAGGAAAGGGTAAATTCGGCTCACTTGCAGCTATTGTTGAACTACAGAAAAGGAAATGAAAATATGAAAAGGATTTTTGCGCTTGTAATGTGCATAGTTATGCTTTTAAGCATGGGATGCACTAAAGAAACGGAAGAAATAAATGTAAAAGAAACCGGTACTGAAGATAATGTGGTACAGGGAGGAATGTTGACTGTTTCCTCAAGGAGACCTGATACGTTTAATCCTCTTTCCACCAATTATGAAAGCTGCAGAGAGCTTTTATATCTTTTCTATGACGGCCTTTTTACACTGGATGAAGACTTCAATGTGAAGCGAAATCTGGTAGCGGAATATACCATGGCGAAAGACTGTCTCAGCATAAGAATAAAAGTAAAGGACGGAATTACTTTTGCTGATGGGAGCTCTCTTTCGAGTGATGATGTAAAATATACAATTGATTATATAAGAGAAAACGGCGGAAGTTTTTCAGGCTGTGTTAAGAATATCAAAAGTGTGGTAATTAATGATGATGACGAAATAGTGCTGGAGCTTTATAATCCGGAAGCGAATTTTGCAT
>JAUNRD010000400.1 GCA_030535815.1 Clostridia bacterium | reverse complement strand
CTTAAAGGAATTGGGGTGATTTTGTGGGATATACCTGGGATGAACTTTTTGAGCGTGCCATAGACCGTCCTTTTCTTTCTCCTGAACTTAAGGCAAAGGATAATGCAAGGTTTTTACTCAGCATATTAATACTTGAAGAAGAGGGCTATGACATTGAGGAATGCGAGTGTCCCGAGGACGAAATAGAAGCTTTCCTGGCTAAAAGAAAAGAGCCTTTGCTCTTTGATAAAAACGGAAATTTCTTGAATTTGAGAAAGGAATGAGGTTAATGTTTGGATTCCCGTCAGAAAAGATAGTCGAAGAACTAAGGAAAGAATTCCCGGAAGGAACAAGAGTTGCCCTTGTGAAGATGGACGATCCCTATTCAAAGTTAGTGCCGGGAGACAGAGGAACCGTTAAGGGTGTAGATGATGCGGGAACTATACACGTAAGATGGGATTGCGGTAGTAGCTTAGGAGTGGCATACGGTGAAGATGCCTGCAGAAAGCTTAACGCAAAAGAAATCGAGGAGGAACAGAATGAGGTATAAGGTAAAGATACGTGAGACACTTGAAAGGACAGTTGAAGTGAGCGCTAAAAACGAAGAGGAAGCAATAGACAAAACAGAAATGCTGTACAATAAATGCAGTATAGTCTTAGACGCTGATGATTTCGAAGAAGTAAAATTTTTAATTGAAGAATAAGAAAGGAAAGATAACAATGATAACTGAGAAAGATACAATAAAATGTGAGGCAATATTCAACGATGAGCATACACACCGCTTTTTGTGGAAACGAGTGTGGGACAAGGACAAGCCTATGGCAACGGTAGTTATGCTTAATCCTTGTCATGCAGATAACGTCATAACCGATACAACGACGGCGCTTGTTGTGAACAACGTCGCAAGACTTGAAATGTACGGCGGTGTAAATATAGTTAACCTGTATTCGGTATTGACAGCCAAGCTTAACTTCCGTTGGAACTCCGATGAAGACCTTAACGACCCCGAAAATGACAACTACATAAAGAAAGCGGCGGAAGAAAGCGATATTGTAATACTGGCATGGGGTAAAGGTGCCGACAGTAATCAAAGAATAACAGAAAGAGCCGTGGATGTGATAAACCTTCTTAATCATCTTGAGGACAAGCTCTACATCATAAGTGATGGCCTGAGAAAGGGTTTACATCCGCTGACACCTACGATAAGAAATGGGTGGACTCTTGAGCCGGCAAAGATACGCAAAGATATTAGAGAAAAGGGCGATAAGGAAGAAGGAAATGCTTCTGATTTTGTTGTGGTAGGAGAATGTATGGAAAACAAAGAAGATGATATCTCCGGAGATACCTCGGTAAATAATGAGGAAGAAAGCGTCCCTGCATAAGCAGGAACGCATAAAAAATAGGCTGGGAGGTGAGAAAAGCCTATGATCCGTACAAATAACCGTGTAGCGTTATATGCGAGATTCAGTTCTGACAATCAGCGCTCAGAAAGTATAGATGCACAAATAAGAGCGATGAAAGCTTACTGTAAACAGCATAATTTCGTTATTGTCGATACTTATGTGGATGAAGCAAAGAGTGCAACGACAGATAAGCGACCGGCATTCCAGCAGATGATATCCGACAGTGCCAATCACGGCTTTGATATTTTGCTTGTACATAAGCTTGACAGATTTGCCCGTAACAGATATGACTCTGCTGTATATAAAAGGGAACTTAAGAAGAATGGTGTGCTTGTATACAGCGTTCTTGAAAACTTGGATGACAGTCCTGAAAGCATCATGATGGAAGCTGTATTAGAAGGCATGAGCGAATATTATAGTCAGAACCTTGCCAGGGAAACGATGAAGGGAATGCGAGAAACGGCCTTACAATGCAAGCATACAGGAGGAAAACCGCCCCTTGGATACGATGTGGATGAGGTCTCAAAGCGTCTTGTAATAAATCCTGAAGAGGCGGAAACGGTAAAAATCATCTTCGGGATGTACAGCGAAGGCTATGGATATTCTCCCATACTTGAGAGGCTGTGGAAAGAAGGAAGAAAAACAAAATGTGGTAAAGATTTTGCGAAAAACAGCCTTTACAGCATCTTGACTAATCCCAAATATCAAGGAATGTATGTATTTAACAGAAGTTCTGCTAAAAGCATAGCCGGCACAAGAAATACTCATTCATATAAAGATGATGACGAAATAATCGCCATTGACGGTGGGTGCCCTGAGATAGTATCTAAAGAGATATACGATAAAGTGCAAAAGAGAATTACGGAAAAT
>JAUNRD010000399.1 GCA_030535815.1 Clostridia bacterium | reverse complement strand
CTGAAACCCCATATATAACAGTTATCAACAACTTTTTCCACTTTTTCCACATCTAAAACAGGGGTGATTTATGGGGCTGTGGAAAACTTTTGAAAGCCTATAATTAAGCCGTTTAAGGTAAATTTTGTCATATAAAGTAAAAAGCTTTTATTTAGAGGAGGGACTTGACAAGCTTTATACATAGGGCGACTTTTTATACAGAAAAAATGAAAAATCAGCAAGATTTTTCTTGCTGATTTTTACCTTATATTGGCTTTGCAGAAAACTCAGCCTCAGCTTTTTTAATGAGGTCTTCTTCCTTTATGGGGGCTTTGACATTTATAAGCTCAACCGTATCATCCGTCCAGATTCTGACTAAACAGGGGGCAGTTGTGTTTTCAACCGTAAAGTTTTCAAGCGTAAGCTTCTTGAAGTTTCCTACATGGAACAAAGGAACTTCTGAAAAGCCTTCTCTCATGGAAATAGAGACATTTTTGAATACTATATCTATTTTATTGTCAGCATCGCCGTAAGCGGTCAGAGGCATTGAAATATCCGTTGCGGTGATGTTTTCAAAGGTAACGGAGGTAAGCGGGCGGTTTCTCTGCCAGGGTTCGTTTCCGGAGAAATTAAAATGAAGGAATCTGTCGGCATAATCAATCCTGCAATCCTTTATTATAATGTTTCCCGGGGTGTAGGGGACTTCCACGGAAAAATCGGAATAATAGGTAAATGCGGAAAGCATATTATTTCTGTGGCCGGAAAGCTCAGGCTGTATTCCGTTTCGTTTTTCCTCCGGCGTTAAGCAGCCGCGGAATAAATAACGGCAGGGACCGTACATATGACAGCCTTCGATTAAAGCATTTGTGCCTCCGAAACGAAGAGCGCTGCAGGCAGAATTGAGTACGCAGTTTTTAACAAGGACGTTAAGATTGCCAAAGCCTGCCACACAGTCATCGCCGGTATAAAACTCAGAGTCTTCAATTATTATATTTCGGCAAACAGTTGCGTGAATTCCGTCGTGTCCCGCTAAAACGGTGACGTTTTTCATTGTTAGGTTTTCGGAATAATAAATGGCGTGCGCCCAGTTTGCGCTGTCCTTTGCCGTGTAGCCCTTAAAGCTTACGTTTTTGCAGTAGAACATATTTATAAGGTGAGGACCGCGGTATTCTTCTTCGCCCTTTTCATCAAAGCAGTCGCTTCCGTCGATTATGCTTCCTTCCTCGCCGATTATGGAAATGTTTTCTGCATTAATTGCCTTTATAAGGCCGTGATTCCAGCGGCTTCCGGGAAGGCGCATAAAACGGTAGTCCCTTGTCCAGCCCGGACCAAAGCGGTTCCAGAGCCCGTCTGTAATCCATTCTCCGGGAAGCGGCTCAATTTTGTCGTTTATGTATGAGGAGTAATAATCCTCCGGGTTTCTTGAGCCCTTAAGGCAGGCGTTTTCCAGTAAATGTAAGGTTACATCTGAGCGGAGGCGGATTGAGCCCGTCATAAATACACCTTCGGGGATTATTACCTCGCCGCCGCCCTGTAAGAAGCACTCGTCAATTGCCGCCTGAATTTTTTCTGTTTGCAATGAATCGGAACCCGGAACAGCTCCGAAATCGGTTATCATAAAAGTCTTAGCCATATTTATGCCTCCTTATTGAATATACTGTTATTTTAGCTGTACGGCTATGCTTTGTCAAGATAATTATCTTGACAATTGAATTTTCTGAGAGTATACTTACATTTGCATAAATTGTGTATATTGACACGGAATTGTTGCAGGGTTATAATTACAGAAAATAAGTTATGCAGGAGGTTTTTTATGTCTTTTAATATAGTAACATTCAATATCCGTTACCGTTACAGAGGCGACGGCATAAACAGCTTCATAAACAGAGCAGGGATGATTTACGATAAGATGAAAAAGGAAATGCCCGACATTATCGCATTTCAGGAAATGGTGCCGGAATCCTTGGAATTTATGCAGAGGGTTTTCCCCGAATACATAATAACCGGCCATGGAAGGACTAAGAGCTATAATTCCGAAGGCGTTTTCACAGCAATTAAAACATCAACCCTTCAGCTTGTGGGAAATGAAGTTCTCTGGATAGGCCCCGATCCTTATGAGCCGGAGAGCAAATTCCCCGGTCAGAGTCCTTGCCCCAGAACACTTAATATCACAACCGTAAGAAGAAAAGCTGACGGCAGAATGATAAGGGTTTTCAACGTGCATCTTGATGAGAAAACTCCCGAAGTGAGAGCTATGGGAATGAAAATGGTGCTTGATA
>JAUNRD010000041.1 GCA_030535815.1 Clostridia bacterium | reverse complement strand
TTTGTTTCCTTGCTTAAGTTCATACCGTCGGCAAGACCCTTAAGATACTGCGCTTTTTCTGTTAAATAACTCACGGTTATTCCACCTTTCTATCAGGTTTCAATAAAATTTCTTTGTTGAAATTTCACGAGAAAAACCTGTTCGGTTTTTCTATTTATATCGTCACTCCGCTTCAACGCTCGTGACGATTCCCGCAAAAAATTTCTTTGTTGAAATTTTCCAAAAAATCCTTTTCGGATTTTTTGTTACTTAAGTTTCACTCACTAAAATGCTTTTCGCATTTTTACGTTCGCAAAACTCTCGCAAAAAATTTCTTTGTTGAAATTTTTTGCTTAAGCACGTTCCATATATTCGCCGGTTCTTGTGTCAACTCTGATCTTATCGCCGATATCTATGAAGAGAGGAACAGCGATTTCAGCGCCTGTTTCAAGAGTAGCGGGCTTTGTAACGTTTGTTGTTGTATCGCCCTTGAATCCGGGTTCGGTTTCGGTAACTTCGAGAACTACGAAGTTCTGGGGTTCAACTGCAAATACGTTGCCCTTGTAGGAAAGAATTGTTACGGTGTCGTTTTCCTTAACGAACTTAAGGGCGTCACCAAGTGTGTCTTCTCCCAAAGGAGTCTGATCAAATGTTTCGGGATCCATGAAATAGAAAAGTTCGCCGTCATTATAGAGATACTGCATCTCTCTTCTGTCGATGTGAGCCTTTTCAAATTTTTCGGTGGGGTTGAATGTTTTCTCAATTACACCGCCGGAAATAACATTTTTAATTTTTGTACGTACGAAAGCCGCACCTTTACCGGGCTTTACGTGCTGGAACTCTACGATACGGAATACGTTGCCGTCCATTTCGAAGGTAACGCCGTTTCTGAATTCACCTGCAGATATCATGATAATCATCCTTTCTACTATTATTATCTTTTATATTGTATACTAAATCTTTATAAATTTCAAGTCTTTTTTTACTAAAAATACTATATTTATGATTTTTTTACAGAATTATTATATCTTTTGTTATTTTATTTAAGTTTCTTACGCCATTTTCCTCTATTATTACAAGGTCCTCGATGCGCACTCCGCAAAAATCGGGAACGTAAATTCCGGGCTCAATGGTAAGTGTCATTCCGCATTCAAGTATTTCGTCACTTTTACTTCTTGCATAGGGCATCTCGTGAACCTGCAATCCTACGCCGTGACCTAAGCTGTGACAAAATTCTTTACCATAGCCCGCCTTTTCTATTATATCCCTTGCCGCCTTGTCAACCTCTCCTGCAGTTAAACCTTCCTTTGCAACGGAAAGGGATGCAAGATTTGCTTTTTTTACTATATTGTAAATTTCCTTGCACTTATCATCCGCATAGGAGAAAAACACCGTTCTTGTCATATCCGAGCAGTAATTGTCTAAAACACATCCGAAATCGCATACTACGGGAAAACCGGGAACTATTTTTACATTCTCCGCCCTTGCGTGGGGCATCGCTCCCCTTGCGCCTGATGCAACGATGGTTTCAAAGCTCGGTTTTCGCGCTCCGTTTTTCCTCATATAGCTTTCAATCAAGCTTGCGGCTTCCGTTTCCGTCATACCCTCTTTTGCATTTTCAAGGAAATAGTTAAATGCTGCCTCGGAAAGAGTCTGTGCCGCCGCTATTTTTTCAATTTCCGACGCATCCTTTATCTTTCGCAAAGCATTTATCTTTCCGCCTGTGGGAATCATTTTAAATATTCCCGTAAATCGCGCCATTGTGGCAACGGTCATATTTGCTTCTTCAAAGCCCGCAACTTCGATTTTTCTGTCCGACACCACTTTCTTAAGATTATTTATAACATCGTGGTCAAAAACTTCAAAATCCGGTGCCTCTTCCTTTGCCTGAACGGTATAGCGTCCGTCAGTAAAAAGTCCGCGGTAGCCATCCGCAATCAGAAGAAAGCTGTCGCCCCCGGTGAAACCGGAGTAATAATAGCAGTTCTCGTCGGAGGTTATTAAAACCGCGTGCCCTGTTTCCTTTAACAGTCTTTCACATCTGTCCATATTATTCTCCTTATATAAATAAGATATCAGGCTTTCCTATATAGTTAAGTCCAAGCCTTTTAACCATTTCTTCTGCCTTTATAAGAGACTTTCCATCGTATGCCCTTTTTGCACCGTGGGCATCAAACCCAAAGGTTACGGGACTCTTTTCCTCGGCAGCAATAGCCCAGAAAATTTCATTCGGGTAATGTCTGCCATCATATATTCCGAGGAAATTTATTTCAAGAGGAATTCCCGTTTCTCTTGATGCGATGCATATTTTCCGCATTTCTTCTTTGTATATTCCCTCATCCCCCGTATATCTCATAAGGTCGGGATGGGCAACATAGGTAAACTTACCAGTAGCCATTCCCTCAATTACGGTTTTCACATAGAGTTTGAGATATTCCTTATCGTCATTGGCAGCTCCCGTATAGGGAACGTGGTAATATTCTTCCTTTGGAAAGTGCTGTCCCAAAATAAGATATTCCGCGCCGTAAGATTTAACTCTTTCAAGCATTTCAGGAAAACTGTCGGGAAAATATTCCATTTCAAAGCCCACAACTATTTCTATCTTATCTTTGTATTTTTCCTTAAGTGCTTTTATTTCATCACAGTATTCCTTGCCTTCAGATGCATACATTCTGTAGCCTGCTTCATTTCCGTCAGGATGAGGAAAAGGCGCATGGTCTGAAAAGCCCATATATTTTATACCGCAGGAAACTGCACGTTCTATATATTCTTCCGGCGTATCAACGGCGTGATGACACCTTGCCGTATGAGTATGATAATTGTAGTCCATAGTATCACGTCCTTCGGCTTGAATTATAGCACAAATTATCACGCATTGCAAGAAAAAGACTTTCACAATAACAAAAACGCAGGGGGCGATGCCCTCATCGTCCCCTGCATTCAAACAAATCATTCAATAGTGAGAAGCATAACAGTATTTGCTTCCATTTTATTATAAAGTGTCACGGCACTTCCGTTTACATATTCTTCCTTGGTAGTTTCAAGGTTGAATTCATTATTCAATATCTTATATGTAATTTTGGAATTCGGCTTATCAAAGCCGGAAAGATTAAGCTCTATAACCTTATCTTCCGCCTCAACAGCACCATAGTACGAAATCAGAACCGCCTTTTTATCGCCCTTTGCAGAAAGAACATAAACATCATTATCGTCACTTTCCGACTTTGTTTCGCCTCCGAGCTTATAAAGCTCGTTGAAGGCTAAGAAGGAATAATAGGGCTTCATCGGTTCATATGTCCCAAGCTCAAACATCCCGTTAAATCCTGTGCCGGGTCTTGCATCATAATACATAAACATATCAATAGGGGATTTTTGTGCGTCAATCTGGCAGGCGGAAACATATGCCGCACCGCGGAGCGAACGGATTGTTTTATAGGAGTGTGTCATATTTTCCCTGTCCCATCCTGTGCAGTAATTCCACTCGTCAAGGATGATTTCCGTATCGCTATAGCCATAGGAATCAAGCAGTTCTCTTGTATAGTTTGCCGTCCAGCTCATGCCGTGAGCGCTGGTGGTATAAAAATGATAGGAGAAAAAGTCAAGCGGAACATTTCGCTTTGCCATTTCCGACACAAACTCCTCCGCCTTTTTATAGTTGGGAGTTGATCCAACCATTGCAGGACCGCCGATTTTTAAATAGGGAAACTGTTCTTTAAGATGCTTTGCCGCCACTTCATAAAAATCGTAAAACTGTTCCATTGTTCCCGTCCAGCAGGGATTTTTATCCGGCTCTCCGTTATCGTGCTCGTTCCAGATTTCCCAGTATTCAATTCCCGCATCAAATCCGTTTGCCCATCCCTCGGTGTAATGTCTTATGATATGCTCGCAGATAACCGCCCACTTTTTGAAATCCTCAGGGGGATTAACTCCGTATTTTTTAATGGCGTGCTCAATTTTCTGTCCAAGACGATAGAAAACCTTTGTGCCTGCCTCCATACACTTCTTAACGGTAACATCCGTCAGCACAAAATCATAATTTTCTTCTCTTGTTTCGTCCGCATCAAAATCAGGAAAAATCGCCGATATATCCACCGCATGCTCCCCGCCGTATGCCGCAGAAAATGCCGCGTCGTGATTTCTTGCATAGGGAATTCCCGCTTCTTTGAAAAGCTCAATATTTCCAACTCCCCAGGTACCTCCCACAGGGCCGTTATTTACAGAATGCATGGGCTTTATTTTCCTTACGACTTCGGAAAAGTCAACTGTCAGTTTTGTCATTTTAACCGCCTCCATTATTTATTCCAACCTAATATAGCATATTCACTTTTTCTTTGTCAATACTTTCGAAAAATTTTAAAAGCAGCAAACAAAAAGCTTTGAGGCAATGCCTCAAAGCTTTTTTCTTACTCGTATGAAATTGTAATTGTCTGTGTTGCGCCGTCCCAGGCAACCTTGTATCCCATATTTTCAGATACAAAACGCAGGGGTATAAAGGTTCTTCCGTCCTTTATTATGGGAGCAACCTGTGCATTATAGCGGGTGTCATTGATATACACTCTGTCATCCTCAATCTGGAAGAGCATAAGGTCTTCTTTTTCGGTTATTACCTCTATCTTCTGGTCGTATTCAATCCAGTTGATGGAAGCACCCATCTGCTCCAAAAGTCCTCTTAAGGGAATCATTGTATAGTTTTTGAAGATAAAGGGAGCAACGTCGGTTGTGATAACCTTCTTTTCTCCGTTCTTGTTTACTATAATGTCTTTGGAACCAATCTGAAGCACATAGCTTACATCATCTTCCAGCGCTTCTCTCTTATAATCGCCCTCTGTCTGATAGAACTTGAATTCGCCGCAGGTAGCATAGTTTCCTCTTCCCTTTAATACGATGACTCTTATATACTTTGCCTTTATAGGCTCATCAAACATAAAAGTCTTGGGGTCGGTACTATCACTTTCCATAACGTAGCTGTCATAGAATTCATAATTCTTTCCGTCAAGGGAATATTCTATTTCAATATCCTCAAAATGGCCTGTAAGGTTTCCGTCAAGCCTTGGCTGATAACCAAAACCGCTCAACGTATATGCATAACCCAGATTAAAATCAATTGTTATGGGAAGTCTGCCGGAGTTATTTGTGATTTCAGAGTGATAGTAGCTTTCGCTGTTACCGTCTATCATAAGGGAAGACGGCTGATTTTCAATCTTATCGGTCTTAACACTTATACCGGGGAACTGCACCGCAACATAGGAATATTCGTCGGATTTTTCAATTAAATCCTTGGCCGTAATGGTCTTAAGAGAAGGATTTTCCTTTATGAGGCGTATCTCTCCTGCGCTTCCGTAAGCGTCACGGGCGTGTACGAGCACAAGCTTAACTGCCTTTGCCTTGATATTGGTGTTGAAGTAAACAGTTTTCGCCTTTTCATTGTATGCCCAGGCTCCTTCTGCCACTTTCTTGAAGCTTTCTCCATCGGGAGAAACGTGTATTTCATACTCTGTGCAAACGCCTGCACCCAGGTTCTTTCTGGGATAGTAGCGGTAGCCTGAAACAGCCTGCTCCTCGGGAAGGATTATGGTGATATAATGAGGCTCTATTGCTTTCGGATTAATCATTGTGTGCCAGTGGGACGTAAGGTCTCCGTCGATTGTCTTTTCGGGCACTTCGTTGGGCTTTCCGTTATTTGCATTTACACTTGATGCATCAAAGGTCCATCCGTCAACAGGAAGTTCATCCTCAGAAAGAACTGTGCCTTTAGGTTCACTTGTTGCAGGAGCTTTTGTCTCTTCCTTCTGAACTGCCGCAAGGCTCGCTCTCTTAACACTTGCATTTGTAATTCCCTTTGAGGGAAGGCTTGTCTTCGGTGCAAGAAGTCTCATTTCTCCCGCAGTTGCATAGCCTCCTGTACCTTCAACATACTGAAGGCGTACATATTTCGCCTTGTAGTTAGAATTAAATTCTGCAGTTTTTGCATCGTTATTGTTTGCCCAGGAGCCTTCTGCTACTTTTTCAAAATTTTCGTTGTCGTTGGAAATATAAATTTCATATCTTACGCAGGTACCGGCACCGGCGCCCACGCCTGTTCTCGGATAATAACGCCAGCCCGAAAATTCGGTTTCTTCAGGAAGGATTATTGTGAAATAGTGAGGCGGGTTAGCCTTGGGATCTATTGCAGAATGCCAGTGGGTAACCGTATCTCCGTCCACTACATTTTCCGGCTTTTCATAGGGCACACCATTGGGAGAGTTTGCACTTGAAACCTGGAAAAGCCAGTCGAGGGGATCCATTTCATCCTCTTTCATTGCTTTTCCCGAAACCTTTTCACTTGATATATAGTCAATATTCATGGTCTTACCTCCGGCAGCAGGTGCAGCAGGTGTAGCAGGCTTTGCAGGAGCAGAAGATGCGCCTGATGCGCCGCCGATTTCGCTTGCCTTTACATTCGGAGTAATTTCAAGAGGAGCAGAGCCGCTCTTGGGTTTAAGTATTCTTATTTCGCCTGCGCTTCCGTAACCGAAATCAGCCTTTACAAGCTGAAGTCTTACGAATTTTGCGTTGTAGTTTCGGGAAAATTCCACGGTCTTTGCGGTATCGTCCTTTTCCCAGGTACCTTCTGCAACCTTCTGGAAGTTTTCATTGTCGTTGGAAAGATAAATTTCATATTCGGTACAAACGCCTGCACCGCCGCCCGATCTTGGATAGTAGCGGTAACCGCCGATTACCGTTTTTTCGGGCATTTCGATGGTGATGAAATGAGGGCCTTCTACCTTGGGCTCAATGGATGAATGCCAATGGGAAACTGTATCGCTGTCAAGTACGTTTTCACCCTTTTCTCTGGGCGTTCCTCCGGGAGCATTCTGGCTTGATACGTGTACCTTATAGCCTTCAATGGACATTTCATCAGAGGCCATTTCACCTTCAGCCATTGCCGTTACCGTGAAAATCATTAAAAGCGCCAATATCAATGCTAAAATCTTTTTCATTTAAATAGCCCCCTTTCTTAAAATTCGGACGCCAAAGCGTCAACTGCTGTTTTATTGATGTTTTTACCGAATGCTGCCATATTGCCGGATTCGTAAACTTCAAGTCCGAAAATATCGGAGAATATTGTTACGGGAACGTAAGGAATTCCGTCAATTACGGTTACGGGATTTGTGAGAGGTTTAAGAACACCGTTTCTTCTTCCTTCCAATGTGCCAACTGTTGTATAGAAGGTGGTTTCGCCGCGAAGCTTGAACATCTGTCTGTCAGCTTCATAAACCGTTCTTAAACGAAGTGCATCATAAAGGAAGTAAGAAGGCATATACATAACGCCGTTAATCTTCTTCGCACCGTAGCGCATATCGGGATCGTAGGTATACATCTTTGCACCGGATACAAACGCTCTGTTGGAACCGTCAGCTACAACGGTAACATCTGTAAGTGCTGCTCTTTCTTCCTTTGAAAGAGACTTCTGCGCCTTTTCTGTATAGATGTAGTTAAAGCGCGCATTGGGCGCTGCGTTACCGTCAACATAGAAATTCATAATGTCGCCCTTTGCATTGTCAACCCACTTGAATTCAAAGTCAACCGTTGCACCAATTCCAAGGAGAGCTTTTGCAACCTTTAAGGAAAGTGTCTTTCCTGAAAGGGCATATTCTGCTTTTCCGATTACAGAAAGACTTCCGTCGGCATTAAGACGCGATACATCGCCTGCGGCGGGAGTATTTATAACAAAGTCATAGCCTTCCCAGCCTGTTGCATGGTTTCTGTCTGTATCGATGTAAAGCTTCATCCAGGCATCGCCCTCGGGCTTTGTGATATCTGCGGCTGCTTCTGCGTAGAAGTAAAGGTTTTCAGCGTCTCTTGAAACCTTTGCCTTTATTACGTTGTTTCGTGCGGTGTAATTTTCATAAATAACTCCGCCCACGCCAACATCGTTACGGTTATATGTACCCTTGTTGTTGATAAATTCGGGAGTTACGCCTTCCCATGTTGCCACATTGTTTATATCAATGGTCTTTTCTGCACCTGCAACGGGAGCGGCTTCTGCACCCTTGAACTTTCTTACAGCATCAATCAAAAGTGCATAGTATGAATCCTTCATATCGCCCTTGGTGGGTTCCATATCACGGCTTCCGTCATCGTCATACTGGTCGGGGAATGCATTGGAAACTCCGTTCCATGTAACATAACGGCCTGCGCGCCATTCGTTCCAGCCTGTGATGAACATATATTCCGGATCAATTTCAAGTGCGCGGTCAAGCTGCTCTGTAAAGAAGTAACCCATTTTATGGGCACCGGGTGTTCTGTCGTGACCTAAGAGGTCTGTATAGCTACGGCCCATAACAAAGGTATCATTCATGGCTGTTAAGCTGTGCTTTACATAAGAATGGTTTGCAGATGTGCCGACGGTTACCTGCTCATAGGTTCCGTCAGCATTCTTCGTATAGGGTTCCTGGGGATAGATCTCAAGCCAGCCCCATTCATTTTCCCTTGTCTGATGGCTTGTGTATGAAGGCTGAGGTCTTCTGAATGTGAAAAAGTTCTTGATTTCGTTCATTAAAGCCTCGTCAACGGGATCGTTCTCATTAGGTACAAGCTGGTCGGGATGTGCCATAATAACGGGCTTTCCTTCCCAATAGAACCAGAGGTCTGACCAGTTTTCGTTTCTGTATGTATTTATATATGCTCTTGTAATGTTGGTTTTTGCGTGGTCTGCCGTGGGTGAGAAGGGTGTCATATATCCGATTTTCGGAGCGTTAATACCTGCTTCTCTTGCATCACGGAGTGCCCGGAACAATACGTCTGTCGAAGCCTTCCAGGTGGAAGCACCGTTTGTAGCATCAAAGAAGAGTACGTCAACCCCTGCGTTTGCAAGCATTTCGGCATGCTTTCTTGCTACCCAGTAATCTGTGCTTAAATAATAGCCGAAGAGCGGCTCATTCCAGAAATGGCTTGTGGAAACTGTGGGCCACACTTCACTGTAATAGTCATACTTTGCCTCGGGATGAAGCTTTGCAAACTCAGTATTGTTTAAGGGCTGATTACTTTTATAGCCGGGATGATGCCATGTCCAGTAGAAAATACCCACGAATTTATCGTCTCTTACGGGCCCAACCTCTTCATAGTCGGCTACCTTTCTGCCTAAATCATCGGTAAATGCCCATGTGGTGCTGTGATTGTTTATAATGTTTTCTTCGGGAACAGGCACATATTTTTCGGTTTTGTACTCGTCGGCCGAAAGTGTAAAGCTGTCTATTCTAAGCTGATAGTAGCCGCCCTTAGCCGCAATAGTGCTCATAAAATAAAGGTCGTGTACACCTGTTGTTTCCTTTATTGCGCCGCGGTATTCCTTTGTAACACCGCCCGAATCCTTGTCTATATTTACATAGCCAAGTAACTCACCCTTGGGGCTGTCAAGTCTCACCTGGAGCCACTCTCCGTCGTTAGTTCCCGATAAGTCGTTATACGCCCTTATCACGATGGACTTCGCTCCGGTTAAGTCAATGCTCTTAAACCCTATGTAGCTGTAGGGTGCGTGGAAATAATATCCTCCGTCCCTTGCCCTTGCACTCGGGCCGATGTCGGTTGCCGTTTCGGTTCTTACTTCCGTAAATGCGGCGTGAGAGGGCATTACACCAAAGAGAGTTATTACCATTATTAATGCCAATGCCATTGAAAAGATTTTTCTCATTTTTATTCCTTCCTTTCTTATAATGAAGATTAAGAGCAGCAAGTAAACTCTTATAATTAGATTCTATAACACAAAAAAGTAAAAATCAATCCCCTTTTTGTAGTTTTTTTATACGAATTTGTAAACTCAACAGTATCACCGTGCTATAAAAGCATCTTCTTTTTGTATGCGCCGGGGGTTTCACCCGTCCTTTCACGGAACACCGAGGAGAAATGCGCAGGCGAGTCAAAGCCCGTTTCCTCCGCAATTTCGGCTATACTTTTACCGCCTGAAAGGAGAAGCTTTTTCGCCGCACTTACTCTGTACCTTATTATATATTCGTGAAGGGAATAGCCCGTGTGCGCCTTCATCAGCCGGTTTATGTGGTATTCGTGATAGTTTACAAGCTCGGAAAGCTCGGAATTTTTAATTTTCCGCGC
>JAUNRD010000398.1 GCA_030535815.1 Clostridia bacterium | reverse complement strand
ATGTTAAAGGGGACCCAAAACATCTGCCTTGCCGGTTTTTTGACCGGTGAAAAACTCACAGAACTTATGGGAAATGCAAAAGTTTTGCTACTTCCTTCGGTTTGCTATGAAAACTGCCCGCTATCTATTCTTGAGGCGCATTCTATGGGAGTGCCGGTGGTAACAATGAATATGGGCGGAATGGCAGAACTTGTAAAAGACGGCGTTAACGGAACCTTGGTGGATGACCCGACGCCGGAGGGAATAGCCCTTAAAATAAAAGAAACTATTGAAAACGAAGAATACTATAAAAGTCTTAGAAAAAATTGCATAATTGAAAAGGACAGTATTTTGAGCGTTAAAACCTATTCCGATATTTTGGTTCGGGAATATGAAAAATTAGTTATGAGGTGAAAATGTGACAGAGCCCAAGGTAAGCATTATTATCCCGGTTTATAATGTGGAGAAATATTTAAAAAGGTGTTTGGATTCTTTAGTGAACCAAACATTAGAAGACATCGAAATAATACTTGTAGACGATTCCTCCACCGACTCGTCACTTGAAATTTGCCGTAAAGAGGCGGGAAAAGACAGTCGCATAAAAGTTCTTTCAAAGCCTAATGAAGGGGCGGGTAGAGCTCGGAATAAAGCACTTGAAGTAGCGAGTGGGGAATATATCGGCTTTTTGGATTCCGACGATTTCGTTGAGCCGGATATGTTTAAAACTCTTTATGAAAAGGCGGAAAAATATAATTCTGACCTGGTGATGTCGGGGGTTTTGTTTGTAGACGGGAATATGTTTTCTGAAAAGGGCGAGTGTGTGAAAAAGATTTACTTTGAGAAGGACACTCACTTTGAAACAGAGGAAGAACTAAAAAGTTTAAGAATGGGAATTGTAGGCGCAAAGCCTGATGATGCAGATGACAGCAAGTATGGAATGAGCATCTGGAAGAATTTATTCAGGCGCGAAATAATTAAAGAAAATAATCTTATATTTCAGTCGGAGCGGGAAATGCTTTCTGAAGATGCGCTTTTTATGATAGATTATATCTCTTGCATTAAGCGTGCCACGGGCATAAATGAAGCATTTTACAATTATTGCCGAAACGGGGCATCCATTTCAAAAGCATATAAAAAAGACAGATTTGAAAAAAGCCTTGTTTTCGTAAACGAAGTTGAGAAAAGATTTAAAAAAGATTTAAAGCCTGAGGAATATCAAATTTATATTGATAGATTCTGGCAGGCGATGTGCCGGGTGATATGCTCACAGGAGATAATGCACGCCCGTGACAATAATATAAAATACAAAGAACTCGAAAAAAGGTTGAAGGCTATATGTACCCATAGCCTCACAGAAAAGACCTTAAGAAGATATCCGTTGGAAAAACTTCCTCTTTCGCAGAGGGTGTTTGCGTATTGTATGAAATACAGGTTGTATTTTCTGTTAAAAGTATTTGTTGAATTAAGAAGCAGATAGGTGATATAAATGTTTTTTTCTGTAATTGTACCTGTTTATAAGGTGGAAGAATATTTGGAAAATTGCATAGAGAGTGTGAGAAATCAGACATTTTCCGATTTCGAATTGATTTTGGTTGATGACGGCTCGCCCGACAGATGCCCCGGGATTTGCGATGAATATGCAAAAAAAGACGGGCGTATAAAGGTGGTGCATAAGCCAAACGGCGGCCTTGCAAGCGCAAGAAGAGCCGGAATAAAGGTGGCAGAAGGCGACTATGTATTTAACCTTGATTCGGATGATCTTATTGAGGCCGACACATTAGAGTCGGCATATAAGATAATAAAGGATACAGATTGTGAAATCGTTTCTTTTTCCTATAGATGGGTAAAGGGCGGAAAGACTATTAAGATTACAAACGATTGTATCCCCGAGGGACTCTATACCGGCGAAAAAATCGAAAAGTATATCTATCCGGGACTTTTGATGGATAAAGATATGAACCACCTTTCGTATTATTTGGCGGGAAAGGCGGTAAAACGTGAACTTTTAGTGCCAAACCAGTTGGGAGTCAGTGAAAAAATCTCTCTTGGCGAGGATTTGTGTTGCGTTTTCCCTTGCTATCTTCAAGCAAAAAGTGTATACATAAGCAAGAAAAATGCGTATTTATATACGGTAAGAGAAGACTCTATGTCAAAGGGATTCAACACAAAACAAATTTTTCTTTTAGAAGATGTTATAAATGAAATCAGTAAAAATAATATAGAGAAGATATCAGATTTTCAAGACCAACTAATCAGATATTCGTGCTTTATGTTCTTTACTATATTA
>JAUNRD010000040.1:8245-10135 GCA_030535815.1 Clostridia bacterium | reverse complement strand
CAGTATTATTTTTGAATTTTCTTTGTCTTCTATCAAAATTTATAGTTTTTAAGCTCTTCGACCTTAAACGCAGGAAAATTTCAAGAACAAAAATTTAATAAGTTTAAGGCTTGTGGGCTTCAACTCCCCTCGCCTTAACAAAGAAAGGCCGGATGAATTATGGATAACGAAAAAATGATAAGTGAAATCGTTGCAAGCGTAATCAAGTCCATGGGCGAGGTTCGTCCCCAGACTCACAAGAAGGGCGTTTTCACCAATATGACAGACGCGCTTAATGCAGTAAGCAAGGCTTATAAGGAGCTTAAGAGCTACACAGTTGCCCAGAGAGAGGAAATGATTAAAAATATCAGACGCCTCACCTTGGAAGAAGCTGAAATTATGGCTGAGCTCGGCGTTAAGGAAACCGGAATGGGTAACGTTCACGACAAGATTATAAAGCATCAGCTTGTTGCGAAGAAGACTCCCGGTACAGAAGACTTAAAGCCCACCGCTATGACAGGCGACGAAGGTCTTACCTTAATCGAAATGGCTCCCTACGGAGTTATCGGAAGCATCACCCCCTCCACCAACCCCAGTGAAACAGTTCTTTGTAACTCCATGGGTATGATTGCAGGCGGTAATGCAGTAGTATTTAACCCCCACCCCAATGCAAAGGACACTGCAAACTATGCAGTTGACCTTGTTAACCGCGCTGTACTTGAAGCAGGCGGACCCGAGAACTTAGTTGTTTCCGTTGAGAATCCCACAAAGGAATCCTCTGACGAAATGATGCAGTCTCCCATCGTAAGAATGCTTGTTGCAACAGGCGGCCCCGGCGTTGTTAAGGCTCTTTTATCCTCCGGTAAGAAGGCAATCGGCGCAGGTGCAGGTAACCCCCCCGTTATCGTTGACGACACAGCTGACGTATACAAGGCAGCGAAGGACATTGTTGACGGCTCAAGCTTTGACAACAACCTTCCCTGTATCGCTGAAAAAGAATGCTTCGCATTCAGAAATATCGCTGATATTCTTATTTCCGAAATGCAGAAGCACGGCGCATACCTCTTAAAGGGCGCTGACATTGACAGACTTATGGAGCTTTGCCTTGTTAACAAAAACGGCAAGTATGACATCAATAAGAAGTGGGTTGGAAAGGATGCTGTTAAGTTCCTTGCCGCTCTCGGAATTGATGCTCCCGCAGGCACAAAGCTCATCATCTGCGAAACCGATGCGTCTCATCCCTTCGTTCAGGTTGAAATGATGATGCCCATCCTCGCAATCGTAAGAGTTGACGATATTGATGAAGCAATTACTCTTGCAGTTCAGGCAGAACACGGCAACCGCCACTCTGCTCACATCCACTCCAAGAACGTTGACCACCTTACAAGATTCGCACGCGAAGTTGAAACAACAATCTTCGTTAAGAACGCTCCCTCCTATGCCGGAATCGGCGCAGGCGGCGAGGGCTATACCACCTTCACCATCGCAGGTCCCACAGGCGAAGGCTTAACCGCAGCACACTCCTTCACAAGAAGCAGACGTTGTGTACTTGTTGACGGCTTCCATATTGTTTAATTTGAGAGGATTGAGATAAATGAATGCATTCGGCATGATAGAAGTATACAGCCTGACAACAGCACTCTGTGCCGCTGATGTAATGGTAAAGGCAGCAGATGTCAAGCTTATCGCCTTTGACAGAAACCGTCCTTTCGCTCCCAAGATTCCTGCTCCCCTCATTATGGGCGTAAAGGTTGAAGGAAGCGTTGCAGCAGTTAAGGCAGCTGTTGAGGCAGGTGCACAGGCTGCAAGCAAGCTTGGCGAGCTTGTTGCACAGCACGTAATTCCCCGTCCTCACGGCGATGTTGAAAAGATTCTTCCCACCATCTGATTTTAAGAGAGGAATATAATTAT
>JAUNRD010000040.1:0-8235 GCA_030535815.1 Clostridia bacterium | reverse complement strand
GTTGAAGCAGGCGAAGAATATGCTAAGTCCAAGGGAAGATTTATTGTTTCCCACGTTATCGCCCGCCCTGACGAGCAGGCTGAAAAGATGGCATATTTACTTGATTTTAACAGAGATAAATTCAATAAGAAATTCCCCAAGAGCATGAAGGACGTAGAAGTAAGCGATGTTCCCTTCGGAAAGGCTCTCGGTATCTTCGAGGTTTCGGGCTTCACCGCCGCAGTTGTAGGCTTAGATGCTATGCTCAAGGCTGCAAGTGTAAGACTTCTTCATAAAGAAGAGCGTCTCGGCGGAAGACTTGTTACACTTGTTGTGGCAGGTAACGTATCTGCAGTTAAGGCTTCCCTCGAGCACGGCGCAGAGGAATGCGCTCCCTTAGGCGAAGTATTCGGCTCAGAATGTATCCCCAGCCCCCACCCCGAGCTTATGAAGTATTTCGATACAACAATACTTGATGAAGAGTAAGGCAAGGTGAATGACTATGTATGATGCTGATAAAATAGGCGCAGCAGTTGCCAAAATCTTATCCGAATATAAAAAAGACCAGGACGGCGAAATCAAGGTTGGTGTTTCACAGCGCCACATTCACTTATCCAGAGAAGACCTTGATATTCTCTTCGGCAAAGGCTATGAGCTTACCAAGAAGAAAACCCTTATGGGAAGAGAATATGCCGCTGAAGAGTGTGTTACACTCGTTGGTCCTTCCTTAAAGTCCATCGAAAAGGTAAGAGTGCTTGGTCCCGTAAGAAAGGACACACAGGTTGAAATTTCAAGAACAGATACCTTCATCCTTAAGGTAAGCCCCCCGGTAAGACCTTCAGGTAAAATCGAAGGATCAGAAAAGCTTGTGGTTGTAGGTCCTAAGGGTACTATCTACTTAAAGCAGGGCGTAATCATCGCTAACCGCCACATCCATCTGACTCCCGAGTACGCTGCTCGTCACGGAATCAAGGACGGCGATTATGTAGATGTATCTGTTGAAAGCGTAAAGCCCACACTCTTTTATGATGTTCAGGTAAGAGTAAGAGACGATTTCAATGTTGAAATGCACATTGATACCGACGATGCAAACTCCGCAGGTATCAAAAACGGTGACCTTGTAAAAATCATAAAGAAATAACATTAAAACTGCTGCATAAAAACTATGTGCAGCAGTTTTTTTGAAGAGGAGAAATAAAAATGTTTGCTGTAGAAAGACAGAAACACATTCTGGAAACATTGAGACTTGAAGGCTCCGTATGGGTAAGCAAATTAAGCCAGGAGCTTGGAGTTACGGAGGAAACGGTACGTCGTGACCTCGAAAAGCTTGAAAAGCAGGAAGCATTGGTAAGAACCCACGGCGGTGCGATTCCAATTGACGAAAGCAACCGTGAAATGTCACTGGAAAAGAGAAAATACTTAAATACCGAGGCAAAGGAACGCCTTGCTAAAGAAGCTGCAAGTCACGTTGTTCCCGGTGACACCATATTTTTAGATGCTTCCACCACCACCTTCTATATGGCGCGTGAGCTTAAAAACATGAAGGACGTAACAATCGTTACAAACTCTATGCGAGTTATAACAGAGCTTGCCGGAAACCCCAACATCAAGGTAATCGGTGTAGGCGGTTTTACCAGCAGCAACCAGTCCTTCGTGGGAACGCTTGCCTCAAACTATATTGAAGAAAACTTCTTTGCCACAAAGGTGTTCTTCTCCAGCCGTGGCGTAACCAAAAACGGCGGAATCCTTGACAGTAACGAAGCAGAATGCGGCATCAAGAAATGTATGATTAAAAATTCCGACCGCAAGTTTTATCTTTGCGATAAATCGAAAATCGGAAGAATCGGCTTTGCAAAGCTGGCTGACTTCTCGGAAATCGACCATTTCATAACAGAAAAACCCTTGGACGAAGAAATATCCAAGTTACTGGCAGACTTGAATGTTAAGGTTACAGAGGTATAATTAAAATGCAGGCATATGTCTGCATTTTTTATTTGACAATCTTTTTTTCAGGGTGTATCATATATGATAAGGAAGTGTTTATATGAAAAAGATTTTCCCTTATATAAAGCCACAGATTTTTGCAATAATTATAGGGCTTACCATAAAGTTTATAGGCACGATCATGGACCTTTTCCTTCCCTATATCCTTGCATATATCATAGATGATGTTGTTCCCACCGGAAATATCAATGAAGTATATTTCTGGGGCATTGCTATGCTTATAGTTTCTGCGATAGCACTAATCGGAAACATAGTTGCAAACAGAATGGCGGCAAAGGTTGCAAGAAATGCAACCCGTGCCATCCGCCACGATTTATTTACCAAAATTTCATACCTTTCATCCTCTGAGATTGATTCCTTCACCATCCCCTCACTTGAGGCAAGACTTACCAGTGACACTTATCATCTGCACCATATGATAGGTATGATGCAGCGTATGGGCGTAAGGGCTCCCATACTTTTAATAGGCGGGCTTATAATTGCATTTTCTCTTGAACCCGCACTGGCTCTTGTTCTCCTTTGCCTTCTTCCCTTTATGGGATATTCGGTATGGACAATATCAAAAAAGGGGGTGCCCCTTTATTCTTCCCTTCAGTCGTCTGTTGACAATATGATAAGGGCAGTAAGAGAGCACGCAAGCGGAATAAGGGTAATAAAAGCCCTTTCCAAGGTAGACTATGAAAAGGAGCGCTTTGATGAAGCAAACCGTGATGTTGTAAAAAACGAAAAAAGAGCCGGGCTTACCATGGCTCTCACAAATCCCGTTATGAATATTTTCCTTAATACGGGACTTACTCTGGTTATCTTAGTCGGTGCTTACCGCGTAAATGCAGGCGTTTCCGAAACCGGCAAAATAATTGCATTTTTATCCTATTTCACAATCATTCTTAATGCAATGATGTCAATTACGAGAATTTTTGTTATGACCTCAAAGGGCAGTGCCTCCGCAAAACGTATCGGCGATGTATTATCATCCCCGGGAAACCTTCCCATAATGGCGGATGAGCCCATCAAAACCGATGCCCATATCGTATTTGATGATGTGACTTTTTCCTATAACAAGAAAAAGGATAATATCAAAAATATCAGCTTTTCATTGAAAAAGGGCGAAACTTTAGGCATTATCGGCGCAACGGGAAGCGGAAAAAGCACCGTTATAAACCTTCTTATGCGCCTTTATGATACCGATGCGGGAAAAATTTACATAAACGGAGAATCGGTGCGCTCCATCCCCCACGAAAAGCTTCACAAAATGTTCGGAACGGTTTTCCAGGGCGATGTACTTTTTGCCGATACCATTAAAAACAACATTGACTTCGGAAGAAATCTGACAGATGAGCAAATCGAAAACGCCGCAAAGCACGCCTGCGCCTTTGAATTCATTGATTCCCTTCCCGATAAATTCGGTCATATGCTTACAGGTAAGGGTGCAAATCTTTCAGGCGGTCAGAAGCAGAGGGTGCTTCTTGCACGTGCCTTTGCAGGCGGAAATGACATACTCATACTTGACGATTCATCAAGCGCCCTTGACTATAAGACGGATGCAACCCTCCGCCGTAATATAAAGGAGAATTATAGCGATACCACCTCAATAATAATCGCCCAGCGTATAAGCTCCATCAAGCACGCAGACCTCATATTAATGCTTGACGAGGGCGAAATAATAGGAAGCGGTACCCACGAGGACCTTATGAAAAATTGCCCTGCCTACAGAGAAATAGCAGATACGCAGATGGGAGGCGGTCACTTTGAGTAAGGAAAGAAACGAAAAAAACCAGGTTCAGGATAAAAAGAAAACCCTATTAAGGCTCGGAAAATACCTTATGCAGCATAAGCTGATGCTGTTCTTTGCAATTATTTTAACCATAACAAGCAATGTCTTTTCCCTCGTCGGCCCCCGCCTTTCGGGTAACGCCATTGACGCAATAGGACTTTCGAAGGGCGAAGCGGATTTCCCGAAAGTTTTTTACTATTGCACATTAATGATTATTATGTACGCCCTTTCCGCCATTTTATCCTATGCCCTTTCGGTTTTAATGGTTAATTTAAGTCAGAAAATAATATATAAAATGAGGAAGGATTTGTCAGATAAGCTCCTGTCTATGCCTGTAAGCTTTTTTGACCGCCATCAGACCGGCGATATAGTAAGCCGAATGTCCTATGACATCGACACCATAAACTCCTCTCTGTCCCACGATTTCGTGCAGATATCAACAAGTGCCAACACCATTTTGGGCTCACTTTTTATGATGATAAAAATTTCGCCGATGCTGGTTTTGGTTTTTGCCGTAACAATTCCCATTTCCCTTCTTATGACAAGATACAAGGCGAAAAAGGTACGCCCGCTTTTCAAGAAGAGAAGTGCAAAGCTCGGAGAGCTTAACGGCTATGCCGAGGAAATCATAACAGGGCAGAAGTCCATAAAAACATATAACTCAGAGGATGTTTACATTGACCGCTTCGATGGCAAAAATTCAGACGCAGTAAGCGCTCACTATGAAGCGGAGTATCACGGAAGCACAATGGGCCCCTCCGTAAACTTTGTAAACAATTTATCTTTAGCGCTTATAAGTATGTTCGGGGCAATCCTTTTCCTGAAAGGCAAGCTTACTCCGGGTAATTTATCCACCTTCGTTTTGTATTCAAGAAAGTTTTCAGGTCCCATAAACGAAATCGCCAACATTTTAAGTGAACTTCAGTCATCGTTAGCTGCGGCAGAGCGAGTTTTCCGCCTTATTGATGAGGAAAGCGAGCCTGCTGATCTTACGGGTGCAAAAGCGATAGAAAATGTCCGCGGCGATGTGGAATTAAAGAATATCGACTTTTCCTATGACGGTGTGAAAACCGTTCTTAAAAACGTTAATCTCAAAGCAGACAAGGGCTCCCTTATTGCAATTGTAGGTCCGACGGGTGCGGGAAAAACCACGATAATAAACCTTTTAATGCGCTTTTACGATCCTGTCACAGGTGAAATAACACTTGACGGCACGCCCTATCTTGATATAACGAGAGATTCGCTCCGCTCATCCTATGCCATGGTGCTTCAGGATACCTGGCTCTTTGGCGGAACGATTTATGAAAACATTGCCTACGGAAACAAAAACGCCACACGTGAGGATGTGGAGCGTTGCGCAAAGGCGGCAAAAATTCACAACTACATTATGGCGCTTCCCGAGGGCTATGACACCTATTTGTCCGAGGACGGAATAAACATTTCCCAGGGACAAAAGCAGCTGCTCACCATTGCAAGAGCAATGCTTTTAGACTCCAAAATGCTGATACTCGACGAAGCCACTAGTAATGTTGACACCCGCACGGAAAAGGAAATCCAGTCGGCAATGACCACCCTTATGAATGGCAAGACCTGCTTTGTAATAGCTCACCGCTTATCAACGGTCGAAAACGCCGATGCAATACTTGTTATAAACGACGGCGAAATAAAGGAGCAGGGCACACATTCCGAGCTTCTTGAAAAAGGCGGAATTTACGCATCAATGTATAACTCACAGTACGAATAAAAAAATCCTCCTATGGCAGTTTCTCTAATTCTACCATAGGAGGTCTCTTTTTTCTATTGTCCGTTTTGCCGGACCTGTTCATTTTTTAATTTATTTCCACATCATCAACGGAATTTTCAAGTAAAATATTTATAAGCTCGTTTCTCGAACGGTTGCTTTCTGCAGACAAATCGTCTATCTTTTTAAGTGTCCCTTCCTTTATCCGTACAGAGATTACTTTATATCCGTCATCGCCCTTTTTATTTATTTTTATACTTCCCTTGGACATTAACATCACCTCTTGATATAATTATAATATATTTATATTCACTAAAGTATATTATAATTATATTCATTTTATATTCACAACCGCTTGACTTTCCCCTGAATTTGTGTTAGTATGTAAATATATATTTATTGACGGTAGTCTGAATATATGATATACTGAACTTATTATAATATTAAGGAGTTTTATATGAAAAAGTCGTTTTATATTCTGCTTGTTGTATTGCTAATACTTTCTTTAATAACTGCTACTGCAAACGATACTGTTTCAGTAATTGTCGATGGAAAAAAGATTGATACACCGGCGCTTTTAATTGACAACACAACCTATGTCCCTCTTCGCGCCGTATCGGAATCCATGGGCGCAGAAGTATCCTGGGACGGTGAAACAAGAAGTGCCATAGTAAATTCCGCTGACAGCGAAAAAGCCGCAGCTGATGCCATTGCCGAGGCAAGTAAAAGCGTTGTGGCAATTACCGGAAATGCGAAAAATCACTTTGGACTTATGGCTCATGGAACAGGCGTGGTAATAAAATCCGGCGGCATAATTCTCACCAATGCCCACGTTGTAGAGGATATGGAAAACCTTACCGTAATCCTTCACGACGGAAGCAACTTCCCTGCTAAGGTGCAGTACATAGATACAGATGCCGATCTTGCGGTGGTAAAGATAAATAAGCTTGGCTTAAAGCCAATCATCTTCGGTGATGCTTCTTCGGTATATCCCGGTAAGACAGTGTATGCTATAGGTACTCCCCTTTCTCTTTCAATGAGAAACACGGTTACAAAAGGAATTGTAAGTGCAGTAAATGTATCCTCCACCGATTCCTACTATCCCCTTCTTCAGACAGATGCGGCAATCAACGGCGGTAACTCCGGCGGTCCTCTGATAACCACTGACGGCAAGCTTATCGGCATAAATTCTTCTAAATTTGTAGGGCTTGGAATAGAAGGACTCGCTTTCTCCATTCCTCTTGATACCATAAATTTTGTACTTTCCCAGTTTGAGAAAAACGGCAAAGTGCTCCGCCCCGATATCGGAATTTCCTTTGAAAATTCCTGGGAAGCAAGTGTCGGTCTTCCCACAGCAAAAGGAATAACCGTGGTTTCATCAACCAATGCATCCGTCTTAAAGGGCGATGAATTGATTTCCGTAAACGGCGTTTTAGTTCACAGTATTACTGACTATAACACTGCACTCCGCGATACAGCGAAAGACGGAAGCATCCTTTTAACCATCAAAAGAAACGGTGAAGAAATAAGCTTAACCGTTCCGTATACATTAAAATAAGAAAGGAAAACCACCATGAAAAAGTTTCTTGCATTATTCTTATGTCTTGTTATGACCTTCTCTCTCATTTCTTCCTTTGCAGAAGAAGTAGCCGAAACCTCGGACAAAATTGAAATTGCTTTCAAAGTCGGAGATTCTACGCTTTTAATCAACGGAAAAGAGGTTACTGTTGAAACCCCTTACATAGCCGGCGAAGGAACAACGCTTGTTCCTTTAAGGGTAATAACCGAAGCCTTTGGTGCTGAGGTTTTATGGGATGGTGAAACAAAAACAATCACCTTAAACTATCCCGATGTTACCATCATTCTTCAGATTGATAACAAAACCGCAAAGGTAAATGATCATACGGAGGAATTGCCCGTAGCTCCCACTCTTTCAGCTGCAGGCGTTACAATGGTTCCCCTTCGCTTTATCTCCGAAACCTTCGGTGCCGAAGTGGGCTATAACGAAGGTGCCATCACCGTAACCAAATCCATGGATGATTTCGGCACAACAGTTTCCACACTTACCCAGAAGGAAAAAATCGGTGATTCCTACTACGGCTGGACAATGAATACGCCCAAAAATCTCACCCTTGCCGAAAAGAGCTTTGACGGACGTGAGCTTGTTTTCAATAACGATGACATAACATTATATGTGGATTATACTCCTTATGATAAGGATTATTCCTTTGAAGAAGACTATGTTTATACGAAAAACTCTGCTTCTTCATCAGGTGCTCTTGTAAAAGACGAAATTAAAAAAGATGAAAACGGTAACCCTTATTATATTATAAGATTCAATAAAAACGATCGTCTCACCGATTACAGATACTACCACACAGAAAAAGGCTTTTATTCTCTTACCACCCATATTTATTCAAAAGAAGCTTCTGTAAAGGACAGTATTCTCTCTATACTTGATTCTTTCAGAATTGAAGAATTGGATGAAACAGTATATGATCTTTCCGAAGTTAAGGATGGAATGCGTATCTACAAAAACGAAGATATGAAGATAAGCATTGCTGTTCCTGCCGATTATACAGACTATGACGAGGACACCAACTCATTCGAACTGATTTATGCGGGTGAGGAAAAGGAAGAAGCTTACTCTGAAGTTTGCTTATATATTCATTCAAAAACAGAAACAGATTCCGCAAAATCATTTGCCGAGTTTGACCTCTTCACAAGAAAGACATAT
>JAUNRD010000397.1 GCA_030535815.1 Clostridia bacterium | reverse complement strand
TTCTTTAACTGCGCTTATCACCGGTGAATCAATTTTGAGAACATACTTTTCGTTGTTTCCGCCGGTTCTCTTTTTCATTGTGGCAACGGTTTCATAAAATTTAAGTTCGCCCACAGACGCCTTGTCTGTATAGCCCTTTGTAATTCTGAATTCCACATACTGTGCCTTGACGGGCTCATCAAGCAGGAGTCTCTTAACATCGAGATTTTTTTCAAAGCTTAAATTTTCAAACATAACCTCATAGTTTTCACCGTCGAGTGAATAGTATACGCTAAACTCTTCCCATGTTCCGTGGAAATCCTTTGTCTGTCTGGGGAACACATCAATTGCCGCAATTTCCTGCACCCTTGCAAGGTTTATGTTAAGGGTATAAGGCGCTTTTTCATTACTTGCTGTCTGCCACCAGGTTTCCGGTCTTCCGTCAAGCACGTTTTTAAGCGGTCCGTTTACATAGGCAGGCTTGTTTGATGTTGCTATACCATCCTTTGCATTAATTTCGGAAAGTCCCTTTTTATCGTAAAGAGCCTCATAGCCTGATGCCTTAACGGTATCAGCTCCATCCTTTACCTTAAAGAGCTTAAGCTCTGCACAGGTGCCGTAACCGTTACCGCCGTTTGTAATAACAAAACGGAATTTCTTTGCAGTGATGTTTCCAACATAACTCTTTTCGCTTCTGCTTGCAGGAATTAAGGTTGAAAAGGCGGTATTCATCGTACCTGATTCAAGGAAATACCACTCGCCGTCAACAGAGTCAGCCGCATAGGTTTCATAGCTTGTGCATATACCGCTTTTTCCATCGTGACGGGCAAGATACATAAAGCCTGAGAAGGTTACATCCTCATTGAAAATTATGTCTATGTTATAAGGTGCGCTGTCTCGGCTTACTATCTGACTTCCCTCTGCCACATAGTTTGAGTGCCAGTAGGTTTTTTCATTTCCGTCAATTATCTTATGAGGTTCATAGGTTTCTCTCACGCTGGAGGCTTCTGCCTTCCACGAAGCAGAAGGTGTGATGTAAAGACTGTCGTCAGCTTTTTCTTCTGTCTTTTCCTCTTTTTTGCTGTCGGTTTTATTTTCAATTACCTTTCCGTCTGCATCCTTTACAGTTACATCGGAATCGCTTAAAGCGCCTTTTGCAAGAAGGTCTATTTCCGCAGCTGTTGCATAGCCGCCGTTTCCGTCTGTAACCTTTATCATAATTCCCTTATAGCTTCCCTCGGGAATCGCAACATCACGATACTCTCTTGAAGAGATGATGCTTGTAGGAAATTCTGCCGTTGCAACAAGCTTGAAATTAGTTCCGTCTTCCGTCACATAAATTTCGGAAGCTTTCACAATACCTGCTTCGGAGTTGTCTTTTCCCGATATTTGTCTCGGAGTATAACGGATACCGCCAAAGGTAATGGGTGCATCAAAAATTGCTGTTATTGAATGAGGAGGATCGTGTTTTGTGCTTGCTCCCGATTCATCGGAGAAATTGGAGTGCCAATAGGTATTCAATTTTCCGTCAAAGGCCTTATCTGCTTCATACCATTTCTGCTGACAGCTTGCAGAAGCCGTCCACTTTGTTTTGTCAACATTAAGAACACTGTTTCCTTCTGCTACCGCTTCTCCGCCGATTGTTTCGGTTTTAAGTGCGTAAGTGTCAACTCTTCCGTCGCCCTTTACGGTTCCTACATTTGCGGTGTTTTTCGCTCCGCTTTCAATAAATGTAATTTCTGCCGCACTTCCGTGCCCGTTTACTCCCGATACCTTAAAGCGGATTGCCTTGAATTTACCGCCCGCATAAAGTGCCGCTGTCGCAGTTTCTCTCTGCTGAGCCACCGCTACGGTATCATAAACGAGCTTTGTGTTATATGTAAACTTTACTCCGTCTTCAGATGTATATACATCAACCAACTGCCAGATACCTGCTTCGGAGGTATCCTTTTCCGTTTTCTGTCTCGGAACATAGGTTACGCCGGAAACAGCCTTTGCCTCGGGGAACATTACGGTAATCATATGAGGATTATCGTGCTTTGTTGAAACCCCATCCTTTGAATATTCGGAGTGCCAGTAGGTTTTTTCGTTTCCGTCAAAGGCCTTTATAATTTCGTTGCCCTTCTGGAAACAGCTTACATAAACCGTACCTACGCTTGTTTCTGTTCCAACTTCGGTAATTACGGTTTTTGCAGACTCTTTTTCTGCTGTTTCTTTTTTGCTTTCGTCCTTTTCCGTAACACCGTCGCCTTTTAAGGTTCCTACATTAGCGGTGTTCTTCGCTCCGCTTTTTATGA
>JAUNRD010000396.1 GCA_030535815.1 Clostridia bacterium | reverse complement strand
GGCGAAATCGAGGAAGATGTGGACTTCGACCTTTAAGCTTTAATAAAAAGCGTTCACTTATGAAAAGTGAACGCTTTTTTTATCTCATTTTATCGAAATTTGTGAATAAAAACATTGACCTTTTTGCATATTTATGCTATAATTAATACTTAAATCATATGTTGAGTGAAAGAGGCAGAGCTTATGAAACGAATCAACATATTCGTAGGGCATTACGGAAGCGGAAAAACCGAGCTTGCCGTAAACTTTGCGATGAAAAATAAAGTGGATTTAATTGCCGATCTTGACACCGTAAATCCTTATTTCAGAACCAACGATGCAAGGAAAATTTTAGAAGATGCAGGAATCCGTGTTGTGGCGCCATATTATGCGGGCACCAACGTGGATTTGCCCTCACTTCCTCCCGAGGTTTATGCGGCGTTTACGGAAGAGAAAACAGCGGTTCTGGATATCGGCGGGGATGATGACGGTGCGGCGGTTCTGGGAAGATTCAAAAACTATATTACGGAAGATAATTCCGAGGTTTATTTCGTAATAAACGTTTTAAGACCTGAAACCGATACTCCCGATAAGATAATCGAAATGATAAGGGCAATTGAATATACCTCAAGGCTTAAGGTGACAAGCCTTGTAAACAACACAAACCTTATGGAAGAAACCACCTACGACCACGTTTTAAAGGGCGAGAAGATAGTTAAAAAGGTTTCAGAAATGACGGATATTCCTTTTTTAGGTAATGCCGTTAAAAAGGAGCTGGCAAAAGAAAAAGACTTTGCACTGGATAAATACATCCTTATGCTTTAAGTTATAAATGTTGAAAAAAGAAAGGAATGATTCATATGTCAAAGGCTCATTTCAACGAAGAAATATGTAAAGGCTGCGGTCTTTGCACAACAGTTTGTCCCAAGAAGATTGTTGAAATCAATAAGGATAAGCTCAACAAAAAAGGATACAATCCTGCCGGAGTAACCGATATTGATAAGTGTATCGGATGCGCATTCTGCGCCATGATTTGTCCGGATTGTGCTATAGAAGTAAAGGAGTGACAAAAATGGAAGAGAAAGTTTTAATGAAAGGTAACGAAGCATTGGCTCGTGCAGCTATTGAAGCAGGATGCCGTCATTTCTTCGGATATCCCATAACTCCTCAGACAGAGGTTGCTGCCTATATGGCAAAGCAGATGCCTAAAATCGGCGGCGTTTTCCTTCAGGCAGAAAGTGAAGTTTCCGCTATAAATATGGTATACGGTGCAGCAGGTGCGGGTGCAAGGGTTATGACATCCTCATCAAGCCCCGGAATAAGCTTAAAGTCCGAGGGTATTTCCTACATAGCGGGAAGCGACCTTCCCTGCGTAATATGTAACATCGTAAGAGGCGGCCCCGGTCTTGGCGGTATTCAGCCTGCACAGAGCGATTATTTCCAGGCAACAAAGGGTGGCGGACACGGCGATTATCACTTAATCGTACTTGCTCCCGCTTCCGTTCAGGAAATGGTTGACCTTGTTAAGGAAGCTTTCGACCTTGCTGACTTTTACAGAATGCCCGTTATGATTATGGGTGACGGTATGCTCGGTCAGATGATGGAGCCCGTTGTTTTCGGAAACTATAAGAGCAAGAAAGAGCTTGCTGAAAAGACATGGGCAACAGTTGGTACAGAAATGAAGAGAACACACAACATCGTAAACTCTCTTTACATCACTCCCGAAGAGCTTGAAAAGCTGGTTCAGGAGCGTTATAAGAAATATGCCGTAATCGAAGAGGAAGAGGCAAGAGCTGAAGAATATATGTGCGAGGATGCAGATATCATCATCGCGGCATACGGCACAATTGCCCGTGTTGCAAAGTCTGCTATCCAAAGAGCAAGAGCAAAGGGTATAAAGGTTGGTTTAATCCGTCCTATCACACTCTGGCCTTTCCCCGGAAAGACATTTGCTAAGTATGCAGGCAAGGTAAAGTCCTTCCTTTCCGTTGAAATGAGCATGGGACAGATGATTGAGGACGTTCGCCTTTCCGTTGAAGGTAAAACTCCCGTTGAGTTTTACGGACGTACCGGCGGTATGATTCCCAGCCCCGAAGAAATTGTTGAAAAATTGGAAGCTATGACAGGAGGCGTAAAATAATGGCGACATTTAAAAGACCTCACGCGCTTTGCGACGTAACACTCCATTATTGCCCCGGCTGCAATCACGGTATCGTTCACCGTCTTGTTGCAGAGGTAATTGACGAGCTTGGTATTGAAGGCAAGACAATAGGTGTTGCACCTGTTGGATGTGCAGTTTTTGCAT
>JAUNRD010000395.1 GCA_030535815.1 Clostridia bacterium | reverse complement strand
CCTGCCGTCAGGTTCCAGTCTGCAACTCCCGTTTCAACATCTATTACCCAGTTTCCACCAAATGCCCATATTGCAAGGGTTCCGATGGTGATTAAAAAGCCCATCAGCTGAGGATATACGCTTGTTATTTTACTTGCCGTTATATTTGTAGTTGCCCATTCGTCATTGTATTTAACGAACTTGTTTACCGCTCTCTTTTCTCCCGCAAACGCCTTTACCACTCTTATACAGGGAATGCTGTCTGTAAGAATGGATGTGACACTCGCCCACTTACGCCATATTCTTCTGTAATAGGGGGCAACCTTTTTACCGAAGGCTCTTCCGCACCATACAACAAAAGGAACGGGAATAAGAGAAATAAGAGTAAGACGCCAGTTCATTATAAGCATCGTCACCATAATACCCAGGAACAAAAGTATCTGCTGGAGTGCCGTCTGCGTCATTGTAAGCATAAAAGACTGGATTGTGGATGTATCTCCTCCGATTCGGTTTATAACATGGCCCGTGGGAGTTTTGTCATAAAACTTCATAGGAAGATGCTGTGCCTTTTCGTAAACATCATTTCGGAGGCGGGAAACAATTTTCGTTCCGCACTTGCTTAAAAGGAAGCTTGAAAAAGCCGCCATACCATAGTGTACAATGTAGGCAAAAAACATAAATACTACGATTGCCCATAGCATACCTCTTTTTTGGTTAGGTAAAATATCGTCAATTATCATTTTCGAGGTCAGAGGGGGCAGAAGCTCAATCACTATCAGAAGCATTGAAATAATGAAGCAGCATATAAGCACGGGAATTTCAGGCTTTATGTATTTGAAAAACTTACCCAAAACCTTACTCTTTGACTGACACTTGATACAGTCTGCGCCGGGGCGAAGAAGTGTTCTTCCGCACTTGGGGCAAACGCACATCAGTTTTTCATAGGTTCCCTCGACGGTACGCATTTCGTCTTCGAAGGAATTTCCCGCCGCCATGTTCTTTATAAAGGTGGAAGCCATATCCATAAGGCCTGCAACAGCAAAGGTGAAGCGGGCAACAACTTCCTTTCCTCCGTCCTTTTTCGTGATTTCCATATAGGCGTTTGAGTACATTCTCTTTATGCGGGTAGATGCTACATCAGAGATTTTATACTCTTTAACCGTATTATCAGAAAAATCCAAAACAAAAAACCTTTCCTTGGTTACGACAACAGCAGTCTGCCCGTACTCTTGCTTCAGAGTAAGGTCACCCACGATTGCGAACAGAAAAGGTTCATCCTCTCTTTCATACGGCTTCAAGAGCTCACCGAAAGATTCGGGAGCCGCTTTGTTGATAAGCAGTGAATCCATATTTAACATATAAAACACCTCGGTTTCTTAAAGCAATGATGTATAACTTAACTGTAACTTCCGCTTTTTAATTCTGAGCTTATAAGGGCACATACCAAACCAAAAAAATGATGTTTATTTTTATTACACTATAACAGAGCTTTTTTTAGATGTCAACCCCTTTTGACAATTTTTCCACAAAAAAATTCTGCAGGCAGCGCCTGCAGAATTTATAATATTATTCCTTATCAAAAGTTATGCTGATTACGTATCTCATATCCATTTCGCTTACTTCTTTTTCGTATGTATGCTCATAAGTACCGCCGGATACAACGCCGGATTCATCCATAGATACAGGGATTCTGATTATGAGAGGTTCAGCACCGCCTGCTGCAAAATACTTCTGCTCTGTTCCCTTTAACTGAATGCACATAGCACCTTCTTCATACCACGCGGAAAAAGCTTCAGGAGTATTACCCAATACGACATCTTCTTCGTCAACTGTCATTGTTTCGGGAATCACCATAGCTGCCATATGATTGTCGCCCTTGTCCACAACGCCTGCAAGACCGGATGAAACAATTGTTTCTGTAACTTCTTTATAGTCACCGGATCCGTCAGAATCCCAATACTTTGTAAGGCTGTATTCATAGGTCCAGTTTCCTGCCAGAGTTTCAGAGCCAAGTACGGATGCCTCTATAATTTCAACCGGTTCTTCAGTTTCGATAATTTCTTCCGGCTCCTCAGCATCCAAAGCTCCTTTGCCTCCAAACATCAGCACCGCATTTTCCGCTATAAGTACCACAGCAAGAAGTAAAGCTAAAATTCCCCAGACTCTTCCTCTTTTTATCTTATTTTTAAGTTTTTTATCATCCTTCACATCTTTTTCGTGCATATGCACTGCAAGAGGCGAAGTTCTAACTCTTTCAGGTTCCTTTTCTTCAGAAGGAGCTTCATTTTCATTTTCTCCGGCTTCTGTA
>JAUNRD010000394.1 GCA_030535815.1 Clostridia bacterium | reverse complement strand
GAAGGGGTGGGAAAAGTTTCTGTGATGCTTAGCTTTTATGATAAAGGAACTGCATTTCCCATTACGGATAAAACTGAAAACGGTGAAAGTATGAATGAAAAAACAGTTTCCGCATCCGGCAAGGTGGCGCTTTTCAAGGAAGAGTATCCCTCTGTAAGAGGAGCGGTGGTGGTATGCCAAGGAGGAAATGACGAAAGGTTACGTGACGACATCATAAATGCAGTGGCAGCACTTACCGGCGCGGCAATGCATAATATAAAAGTATATAAAATGGAGGGGTAATTTTGTTCAGAAAGAAGCAGGTGTTTTTGGCGGCACTTGTTATGATGATAGGGCTTGCGGGGTATTTCAACTGGTCGTATCAGCATTCCGAAAACGGAGTTGTAAGTGACACCGAAGATATTTCACTGGGAGAGGCAAGGCTGGTTTCCGGAACCAACATAAAAAGTGAAGACTATTTTGCACAAAGCAGAACCGAGAGGGAAATAGGCAGAAGTAAAGCGGAGGAAAGCCTTCGGAAGGTTGCAGAAAATCCCGACAGCAGCCCTGAAACAAAAAAAGAAGCGGAAATGCAGCTTGTCAATATGGCAAAAAGGGTGGAAATGGAAGCTTCGGCAGAGGCAGAAATAAAAGCTAAGGGATTTTCTGATGCTGTGGTTTATGTAAATTCCGATTCCGTTACGGTGGTGGTTAAAAAGGATGGCGAACTTACGGAATCCGAAGCGGTGAGGGTGCAGGAAATAATAGTGAGAATAACGGGAATGGATACAGCGAAAATCGGAATATCGGTATATAATAAGGTATAAGCTAAAGCCAAAAGGGTATACTTAAAGAAAAAGAAAGGGAGTAACTTATGAAAAAACTTTTTGTTTTGGGTATAGCTTCATTTATGGCGATTATTCTTATTTTTTCTTTTTATGCGTCAAGGGAAAAGGCGAAAATTGCATCCTCCGTATTAAGATTTCACGTTGTTGCCGAAAGCGACAGCGATGAAGATCAGAGGCTTAAGCTTAAGGTGAGGGATGCGGTATTAAGGGAAGCCGGGGCGATTATGGAAACGGCTGCCGGCAGGGAAGAAGCTCTTAAGCTGGCAACAGAAAACAAAGAGCTTTTCAAGAATGTGGCAGAAGTGGTACTCAGGAAAGAAGGCTGCTTTTTGCCCGTCAGTGTAAATGTTGAGAAAACTTATTTTCCGCTTAAGGAATATGAAAATATCCGCCTTCCCGGCGGTGTTTATGATGCGGTAAACGTAAGGATAGGAAAAGGAAAGGGAAAAAACTGGTGGTGCATAATGTATCCCATGCTTTGCTTTACCGACAGCGTAACTGCAAGGCTTGAAAAAGAAGGGGAAAATATGCTTAAGGATGAGCTGGGAGAGGAACGTTTCAGGCTTATAACCGATACAAACGACGAAAAAATAAAGATTAAATTCAAAATATTGGAACTTTTTTAAAAAACCGCCGGAAATTCCGGCGGTTTTTTAAAAAATATGTTGCAAGTAAGAGTTTTTTTATGTATAATAATATAGAGTATGCTATAAGGAGAAATGTTTGTGTTCCGATATTTCAAATCAATAAAAGAACGTGATCCTGCGGCAAGAGGTATAATAAGTATTTTCTTTAATTATCCTTGCGTTCATGCCATATTCTGGCACAGGATTGCACACTTTTTCTATAAAATACATTTCTATTTTCTGGCAAGGTTTATCTCACAGCTGGTAAGATGGTTTACTTTAATAGAAATTCATCCCGGTGCAACAATCGGAAAAAATCTTTTGATTGACCACGGCTGCGGAGTAATAATCGGTGAGACCACGGAAATAGGCGACAACTGTACAATCTATCAGGGTGTAACCTTGGGCGGTACCGGTAAGGATACGGGAAAGCGTCATCCTACCATCGGTAACAATGTTATGATTGGTGCCGGTGCCAAAGTGCTTGGCCCCTTCAAGGTGGGGGACCGCAGTAAGATTGCGGCAAACGCCGTAGTATTAAACGAAGTTCCTCCGGACTGTACCTGCGTAGGTGTTCCGGGCAGAATTGTTAAAAAGGGAGAAAAGAAGGTTGACCTTGACCAGATTCACATCCCCGACCCCGTTTCCCAGGAATTTTGTCGTATGCAAAAGGAAATAGACGATTTAAAAGCGATAATAAAAGAGCTGAAGGAGAATAAATGATGAGAGTATTTAACACAATGACCGCAAAAAAAGAAGAACTTGTGCCGATTAAGCCCGGCGAAGTAAGCATCTATGCCTGCGGTCCCACCGTATACAATTTCTTCCACATCGGCAAC
>JAUNRD010000393.1 GCA_030535815.1 Clostridia bacterium | reverse complement strand
GCACATAAAAAATATTCATAAAATGCAGAAATGAAAAGGGAGAAAAAACATGAATAACACTTTTATTATATGAATAGCCGGGGGCAGCGGATCGGGGAAGAGTACCTTTGCAAAGAAAATATTAGATTGCTTCAAAAATGACTGCACCCTTATAAACTGCGACGACTATTATTATCCACACGATGACATAAGCTATGAGGAGCGGTGCAAAATCAATTACGATGCACCGGAAGCAATGGATTTAGACCTTGTGGCAGAGCATATCGCCGATCTTAAAGATGGAAAAACGATAATTTGCCCTACATATGATTTTGCAAATCATACAAGAGCAAAAGAAACTAAAAAAGTAGCGCCCTCAAAAATAGTGGTTGTTGACGGAATACTTACGTTTTACAATGAAAAATTAAGGAATCTTTTTGACCTTAAGATATATGTGGACTCAGATGCGGACGAGCGAGTTTTAAGGCGTGCAAAGAGGGATACCGAGGAGCGTGGCAGAACTTTTGAAAGTGTGATGGAGCAGTATATAACCACGGTAAAGCCAATGCATGAAAAATATGTTGAGCCAACTAAAAAACTTGCCGACATTATTGTTAACGGCGGAATGAACGAGGCAGCATTTATGCTGATAAAAGCGAAAATAGAAAGTGTATTATGTGAAAAGGAGATGTAACCATGTCACTTTTTAAGGATAAAACATTGCTTATTACAGGAGGAACAGGTTCCTTTGGTAATGCGGTATTGAACAGATTTTTAAATACCGATATCGGGGAGATAAGAATCTTTTCCAGAGACGAGAAAAAGCAGGACGATATGCGTCATGAATTTCAGGCTAAAATGCCTGAAGCTTCCGAAAAAATAAAGTTTTACATAGGCGATGTACGTGACCTTGCATCGGTAAAAAATGCAATGCACGGCGTTGACTATATTTTCCATGCAGCAGCACTTAAGCAGGTTCCTTCCTGCGAGTTTTTCCCTGTTGAAGCGGTAAAAACAAACGTGCTCGGAACAGATAATGTATTAACTGCAGCCATTGAAGCCGGCGTTAAGAACATCGTTTGTCTTTCAACCGACAAGGCGGCATACCCGGTAAACGCTATGGGCACAAGTAAGGCAATGATGGAAAAGGTTGTTGTTGCAAAAAGCCGTACGGTTGATGCGGATAAAACAAAAATCTGCTGCACACGTTACGGAAATGTGCTTTGCTCAAGAGGTAGCGTTGTGCCTCTCTGGATTGACCAGATAACAGAGGGACAGGCAATTACTATAACAGAACCCTCCATGACAAGATTTGTTATGAGTCTTGACGAAGCAGTTGACCTTGTATTATTCGCCTTTGAAAACGGCGTATCGGGAGACATCCTGGTTCAGAAAGCACCTGCATGTACAATTGAAACTCTTGCAAAGGCAGTATGTGAGCTTTTCAATCCCGATGCCGAAATTAAAATTATCGGAATCCGCCACGGCGAAAAGATGTACGAAACATTGCTTACCAATGAAGAGTGTGCAAACGCCATCGATATGGGCGAATTTTACAGAGTGCCCTCGGATAACCGCGGACTTAACTATGATAAGTATTTCAAGGACGGCGATGCTGAACGCAATCACCTTACCGAATTTAATTCCAACAATACAGCGCTCTGGGGCGTAGAAGAAGTAAAAGCAAAACTTCTTACTTTATCCTACATAAGGGAAGAACTTGACAAGCGAGGAATTAAATACTGATAGGAAAGAAGATGTGACTATGAAGATTCTTGTAACGGGTGCAGGCGGATTCATCGGTAAAAACTTAGTTGAAGCCTTGAAAAATATCCGTGACGGAAAAGATAAGACTCACGGATGTTTAAGCGTTTCGGAAATCTATGGCTATGATATAGATACGGATGAATCGGTGCTTGAAGAAGGGTGCAAAAATGCGGATTTTGTATTTAATCTTGCAGGAGTTAACCGCCCTGAAAACGAAGAAGATTTCATGAAGGGAAATTTCGGCTTTGCCGGAAAACTTCTTGAAACCTTGAAAAAATATAATAATAAAGCACCTGTTATGGTATCATCTTCCATCCAGGCAGCGATAGATAATCCATACGGAAGAAGCAAAAAGGCAGGGGAAGATTTAATTTTTGCTTACGGAAAAGAAAACGGAGTAAAAACCCTTGTTTACCGTTTCCCCAACGTTTTCGGAAAATGGTGCAGGCCTAATTATAACAGCGCCGTTGCAACATTCTGCAATAACATTGCAAATGATTTGCCCATAACGGTAAACGATCCTTCTTATATGATGACGCTTATTTATGTGGAT
>JAUNRD010000039.1:3228-10376 GCA_030535815.1 Clostridia bacterium | reverse complement strand
GAGGGCGGACAGGTTTTCTGTGTCAATCTGGGAATTAAGCTCGTGCTGACAGCAGGGAACGGAAAAAATCATTTTCGCATTCCAGCTTATTGCATTGAAAAGGGCAAAGTCCGTCGCCGTGTCGCAGGCGTGAAGAGTCATTACGATATCCACTGAAAAGGGTGCCTTATAACCGTTGATGTCCCCAAGCTCAAAGCGGAGATTTTCGTAGTTATAGCGCTTTGCCGCCTCGTTACACTTTTCTATAACATCCTTTTTAAGGTCAAGCCCTATTATGTTTGCTTTTATTCCCTTTATGTAGGTAAGATAGTAATACACAATAAAGGTTAAATAGCTTTTTCCGCAGCCAAAATCAATTATGTTGACAACTTCACTCTTTAAGTCCTTTATGGCATCGTCAATTATCTCAAGATAGCGGTTAATCTGCTTGTACTTATCGTACATTGAAGCAACCACTTTCCCTTCCTTTGTGAAAATTCCCATATCCACAAGGGGAAGTATGTCGGGCTTTGCCTCCAAGATATAATTTTTGCTGCGGTTATGATTTTCAGAAACAGTGGGAGCTGCTTCGCTTAAAGCCTTTTTTTTGTAGGAAGCATCGCCCTTTTTGGAAATCATAACCATATGCTCGAAATTTAAGTCCCAGGCGTTTATCTGGCGGAAAGAGCCGTCCGTCAGGGTGAAAACCCTTTCGGATAAAGCTTCCTTTTCCGCATTTTCGTGGAAAACCTGAGTTTTTGTGTATTTACTTATCTGATAGTTTTTGCTTTTTTTCTCGATAACGATTTTTATAAATTCGTTGCTCTTTGCCGAAGGCTTGCTTATTACAAGCTTTACTATGTCGCCTTCGGTAATTTTTATAATACAGTCTTTAAGTTCCATCAGGACCTGCACCGCTTTTCTTAAAATTCGATAATTCTCTTCTTGCCCTCTAAATATGCCATCATATTAAGAGATAAGAAGTTCCAGTTCTGGAAGCCGGGGTTGTTTACGCCTTCGCCTGTTTCGGGATGATAGTATTCGTGAAGCTCACCGCATTTTTCAATGTCCTCGCCAAAGAGCATAATGGTCTTTTCAGCAAGAAGGGTTGCTTCCTTGTCAAAGCCGTATTTTACGAGGCCTGAGAATACAAGGTAGTTTGAAATTCCCCAGATGGGGCCAAGCCAGCAGGAGGGGTTGCCTGATTTTATTATCTGATACATCTTTTCCTGCTTGCCCAGGGTTCTTACGCCGTAGGGAGCATTGAAGGTCTTTTCGTTTGCAAAGTGGTTTTTAACCATCTCTTCAGCCTGCTCCTTTGTGGCAAGACCTGCCCAGAGGGGAAGGAAGTTTGACCATACGTCAATTCTCTGAATTAAGCAGGGCCAGTTTCTGGGTGCGCCCTTATGTAAGCTTGATTCCGGGTTAACGGGAAGGAGGTTTAAGTCAACGCTGTAAAAGCTTCCGTCACGCTCGTCCCAGGCATATTCTTTGATTGCTGCGGAAAGCTTGTCCGCCTCAGCCTTATAAAATTCTGCTCTGTCCATCTTGCCCATTTTTTCTGCAACATAGCTCATTGCAAGAAGCTCCTTATACATAAGGCAGTTAAAGTAAATGGAGCCTGAGCTCTTTTCGGGGCGGTAGAAGGTGGCGGGATCGTTGTCAACGCCTATTGCAAGGTCGTCAAGCCAGAAGAAAAGACCTGACTCTTCGTGATAGTAGTTTTTAAGAAATACGCCGATGAATTTTTCAAGCTTGTCATACTTATCGGCAAACCAGCTTGTATCGTCATTGTTGCACTTCATTACGAATGCGAGATGCTGAAGCAGGCAGGGCTTATGCATGTTTGTTTTGTAAATTGCATGGTGTGCGGGAACGATGTTTGTGGGAAGCACAACTATCGGGATTCCTCCGTTTTCATCAGCGTGATCTAAAAAGTTTAATATACAACCCTTTTCGTATTCGAAAAATTCGGATCCTTCGCCGGTATCTTCAATAATCTGACGGATGGCAATATCCGTAAGCCAGCTGTCCCAGTCCCAGAGGCAGCTCTGATAGCTCTGACTTCCGGGTACGATAAAGGGATATTTTATGATTCCTGCGGGCCGGCGAGTCATATCCTTATAGTTTTTATAGCAATAGTCGCGGATTAATTTTTTTGCGGTATCCAGATTCATATTAATTCTCCTTCGTCATACAGTTTATTATATAGCCGGCGTTTAAGTAAAAGGCTTTTTCCGGCTGAATTTTCCTTGTTTCTTCTGTGTAGAAGTGCTTTTTTAATATGGCAACAAGCTCGTCCTGTGTCTTTCCTTCTGCTTTTTCCCTTTTCAGCATAGCACGTGTTTCTTCGTGGGTTTTAAGGCTGTTTTCAAAAAATGCATCGCATTCTTTTTTACCTTTAAGAAGCTCGCCGTGAGAAAAAAGTATTGCCTCGGCACCGAGCGAAGCTGTCTTTTTTATGGATTCCATTGTGGCGTCATAGCTTACAAGGCAACAGGGGGTGATGATATCTCCTGCCAGAACACCGATGGTTTCTGCGGCGATCAAAAGCTTTTCTTCAGGAGAATAGTAGGAAAGGGAGCATTTTGTGTGACCGGGCGTTTCAACTGCACGAAGAGTAAAGTCGCCCATATCGATTGAATCGCCTTCTTTAACCGTTCTGTCAACCTTTATTTCGCCCGTTAAATCCTCATAGTCTGTAATATTGAATCTTTCCGCCGCGGAATCGCTCATTTCCTTTATAAGCTTAACTGCACCGGGGCGGGTGAAAACGTATGCGGCATATTCTCCCGCAATAACGGAGCATTCGGGAAAGGTGCGTTTGAAATAGGGGCTTCCTCCCGCGTGGTCGTAGTGGGAATGGGTTAATATGATATAGTCAAGAGCCCTTCCTTTAAGCTTGTCCTTTATGTCTCCTATGAGGCTTTCTGCACTACAGGGAAAGCCTGAGTCAATCAATGCTGTGTGGGTAGAGGTGGAAAGGAGGAAAAACTCCCCGCCGCCCGAGCCTATTTTGTCAATTGTATACATATTATTCTCCCAATTCTTTAAGCTTTGCTTCAATTTCTTCTCCGGAAACTGCGGCGATGTGTGAAATTTTGAAACTTAATGCTTTGTTAAGTTGCTCTTTAGCCTTGCCAATGTCACCTGCAGTAATCAGGCAAAGGGCATGATTATAGTATATAACAGGGAAATGCGTGCCTTTCTCCATAATTTTATCATATAACGAAAGAGCTTCAGCAATTTCTCCCTTATGATAGTATGAAAGCGCCATATTGTCCATAATTGAAGCATCGTCTTCGTTGTATTCCATTGCTTCTTTGTTAAATTCATAGGCTTCGTCGTACTTTTTGTTTTCCATAAGGATAAAGCCTATATAACTGTAGGTCTGGGAATCAATGCCCATGTTGTGAGCGTCGTAAAACGCCTTCTCAGCATCCTCTCCTTCACCTGTTTTCCAGAGGTAAAGACCTTTGGTGATAAGAAGATTTTTCTTCTGGCCGGGGGTAAGTGCCCTTAGTTTTTCGGCTTTATTCAAGGCATTAAGACATTTATCCTCATAGCCGTAGCGAAGAAAAATAAAAGGAGCATAAATAAGATAGTCCGTACTTAATCCTTTGGTGTTTATCGCTTTTTCATAAAGAGCAATGCCTGCATCTGTATTTCCGCTTTTAATAGCTTTTGAGCCCTTCATCATCAAAAGATCCGCCCGCTTTATAAAAGACAGATAAATAAGGGCAATTATTAGGCCCAGGACGCTTCCTAAAAACTGCTGACCGTATCTTCCGCCTGCACTGCCACCCATTAAAACCAGAAGTACGGGGATTCCGAAATTTACCAAAAGTTGCATAACAGTATTCTCCTTAAATTAGTTTATATCGGGGTATTTATACTATTATACATTAAATTTCAAAATATTACAATAGCATTTTGGGCGTTACTATTGAAAAAATATCCTTTTTGTGGTAGAATATATCATAACAGATTATTTAATATGCCGGGCTTATCCGAAAGAAAAAGGAACCCCAACGTGATGAGAAGCTCCTTGTCACGACAACCCTCGCCCAAAAGAATCAGAACTATACCGAGGATTATTAAATCATCCTTCTTGAGACCGGATAAAATATCATTGAGATTCTTATCAGGATTATTGGGGGAAGATGATGGACTACTCTCGCTGAAGTACCTTTTTGTCAATTAAAACAGCTCCTTTAATAAAGGCGTATCCTTTACTTTTAAGAAAACTTTATAGATTTTAAGCATCTTCATCATGGAGTCGAGATTTTTGCATCGGGTTTCGGAAAGATAAGGCTTTAAGGATGAAAGAAGTACCATATTGGGGTCTGCTTCCTTCATGGCAGAATCATAAAGACTCTTGATTTCGATAAGCTTTCCGATGTCAGGGAAAGAGGATGCGGATAGGTCTTCCTTTATCTCCTCCTTGTTATCGGAGGAAGAAAGGGAAGATATTAAAGCACTTATTTTTTCTCCCGTTTCAGGATCGCTTAAAAGGGAGTTTAAGGCATCTGTAAGGTCAAAATCTGCCAATTAAAGCATCCCCTTGATTTTGGATAAAAGAGAGGGATCCTGCATTGCTTTATTTATAAGAGCACTTTTGTCGCTTTCGCTCATTTTGCTTATTTTTTCAAGAAGCTTTGCGCCTTCTCCGGTTTTTGTGAAATTTTTTATCTTGTTTATGGCAGAAGAATCAAGGGAGCCGATTATTTTTTCAAGTTCGGTCATATAAGACATCCTTTCTTATTTTAATTTATGCACTCGCCCCTTTTTATATTATGCTTTTTGCATCATTTTTGTTACGGAGGCTAATTGATGGAAAGAATACTTGTGATATCGGATACCCACGGAAGAGTGGATAATGCCGTAAGGCTTTTGGAAAATGTTCCTTTTGACAAAATTATTCATCTGGGAGATACGGTAAGGGATGCCTTAAGCTTAGGGAAGGCTTTTCCCGATGCTGAGCTTATTTATGTAAGGGGCAACAATGATCCCTTTGGAGCGGAAAGCGAAAAGGTTATAGAAATGGGCGGGCATAAGATTTTCATCTGCCACGGACATACCTATTCTGTTTCATCGGATTTATTGCGGCTCAGTCTTGCGGCGGCAGAGAAGGGTGCATCAGTTGCTCTTTTCGGTCATACTCACAGAAAAGAAGATACGGAGTATAACGGAATAAGGCTGTTTAATCCGGGAAGTGCATCGCTTCCCAGGGGTGGGGCGGCTTCCTGCGGTATAATAGAATTTGAAGGAGATTATTTCGGCATAGCACATTATGAATTTTAATCAGTAAAGAGGTGTGGAAACATTGAATAAGAAAGTTGCATTTTTGATTATTTTTGCCCTTATCCTGTTGTATGTGGCAATTGGCTATACGGCACTTCCCTATAAGGGAGTGATAAGCCTGGTTATCATACTGGGAATAGCTATAGTTGTGGCAAAGGCGCTTATAAAGAATAAAAATAAGGAGGAATAAGAATGTTCGGGATTTTATCTAAGGTTATTTCGGCAATTTTTGTTCTGCTTGTTTATTATTTTATTTTTATAATTGTCAAAATGATTTACTCAGACATCAATGTTATGAAAAGAAAAAAAGCAGGACTTCCCGAATACGAGGCATATCTTAAACCGATAAATCAGCCCAACGGAGTTCATTTCGAGCTTGAAGAAAGGTATCCTTTATATGGCGATGAAACAATAGGAAGAAGTTCCGATTGCGAAATTTATATTGCGGATACATTTATGTCCCACCGTCACAGCAGAATATTCAAAGAGGACGGAGGCTTCTTTTTAGAGGACTTGGGCAGTACCAACGGAACATTTTTAAACGGCAATGAAGTGACGGAGGATGCAATGGAGCTTCTTGACGGAGATAAAGTTTGCATAGGGCAGGTTGAGTTTATGTTCCTGCGTCCGGAGGCTGTATCATGAAAGATAAAACTTACAGACAGACCTCACCGCTGATACTTCTATGCTTTATGAACGTATTCGGTTTTCTTATGCTGGCGTTCATGCGGGAAAATCTTTTTGAAGGAATAAAAACGCTTACTACAGGGATTATTTTTGTGGCGCTTCTTGTTATCTGCTATTGTCTGATAAAGCTTCTTAATATGGGAGATCCTTTTCTTTTGCTTCCGGTAACGGCGCTTTTATCAGTGGGGCTTTTAATGCTTACAAGAATAGATGAGGCCGTGGGAAAACGGCAAATGATGTGGTTTTTTATTTCAATAGCGGTTTATTTTATATCCTTTTTTATATACAAAGGTATAAAAAAGCGTGACAGACTTTTTGTTCTTTACGCTCTGGCTTCCATTGGACTTTTCGCTGCTACAATTGTTTTCGGAAGAACGGTAAACGGAGCAAAAAACTGGATTTATATAGGCTCTCAGGGGGTTCAGCCTTCGGAATTCATAAGGCTTCTTTTTGTGTTTGCTTTATCTTCGGTGCTTTCTAAAAAGCCTGGCAGAGGGCTTATTAATACCGAATGGAAAAAAAGCCTGTTCATAATGTTTTATGTATATATCAATCTGGGCTTTCTGGTGCTTCAGAGAGAGTGGGGAATTGCGGTTTTATTCTTCCTTATCTATTTTTCCCTTTATTTTGTATTTGGCAGGCACAGGATTCTTTTATGGATAAATTCAGTGATTGTGGCAGCAGGATGTTTTGTGGGTTACAAGGTGCTTTATCACATTGAAACCAGAGTTTCAATGTGGCTTAATCCTTTTTCTGACCCGTCCGGAAGAGGGTATCAGATAGTTCAGTCCTTAATTGCCATAGCTTCGGGTGGATTTACCGGGCAGGGACTGGGGAACGGAAGCCCTTATTATGTACCTTTAGTTGAATCTGACTTTATATTTTCAGGAATATGTGAGGAATTTGGTATACTTGGCGGAATAGGCGTTATTCTTCTTTATTTTATCTTTGTATACAGGGGATTTAAGATTGCTATGTCTGTTCCGGACAGTTTTGATAAAAAGGTCGCTTTGGGATTATCTGCAATGTTTTCTTTTCAGATTTTCATAATCCTCGGCGGTGTAATAAAGCTTATCCCTTTAACCGGTATAACTTTGCCTTTTATAAGCTACGGAGGTTCTTCGCTTGTCACAAGCTTTATGGCTCTCGGGATATTGCAGGCGATAAGCGTGAAAGAA
>JAUNRD010000039.1:0-3218 GCA_030535815.1 Clostridia bacterium | reverse complement strand
AGGTGACAGCATTGAATAAAAGAATAATTATGCTTATGACCTTCGTAGGTGTACTTTTTATGTTTATGGCGGTTTATCTTTCTTTGTTTGGCGTGTTCAAGGCTGATGACCTTAAGAAAAGTATTTACAACCAAAGGCTTTCAGATAAGGAAAATCAGGTGGAAAGAGGAACAGTTTACGATATAAACGGAGTTACGCTGGCGAAAACAGACCTTTCTGATGGACCTGAACGTATTTATCCCTACGGTGATTTATATACTCATGTAATAGGATATAATTCCGATATGTATGGAAAAAGTAAAATAGAGTTTTCCTTTAATGATTACCTGTCGGGAGAAAGTGCTGTCGGAACGGCAATAAATATCGCTTCCGAGGCCTTTGGAGAAGAAAAAAGGGGTATGGATTTAACTCTTACCGTTGACCATAAACTTCAGCAGTATTCCTCAGATGTTCTCGGGAATAAAAATGGCTGTATTATAGTAATGGATGCCGAATCGGGAAAAATACGCGCAATGGTATCAAAGCCTACATTTAATCCTTCTGAGCCACTTCTTTCGGATGAGTGGGGAACCCTTACGGAAAGGGAAGATTCTCCGTTTCTTGCCAGGGCAACAGGAGGACTTTATGCCCCGGGTTCCACCTGGAAGATTATAAGCTCTGCTTCAATAATCAGAAACGGTCTTGAAAAAGAGATTATAACGGACGAAGGTAAGGTTGTTATCGGCGGAAGAGAGTATACAAACTCCAAAGAAAAAGCCTATGGGGATATTTCGCTTGAGGAGGCATTTTATAACTCAAGCAATGTGTACTTTGCGCAAATGGGAGTGGACATGGGAAAAGATGCGCTCTCTTTATATGATGATTTTCTTCTGGGAAAAACCATAGAATTTGATATTCCTCTTGCTGACAGCAATCTTGCTGACAATATATCGAAAATGGGGGATACCGACATTGCATCCACTTCTATAGGTCAGGGAAAACTTCAGGTTACGCCTCTTTATATGACTATGGTGGCCTCAAGCGTGGCAAACGGCGGAGAAATGGTTGCCCCCTGTCTTGTGGAAAAGGCGGGTAGAGGAGGAATTACCGTTTACGAGGCGAAGAAAAAGACTGTTGCAAAGCCTTTAAGTTTGGCAGAAGCGGAAAAAATAAAGAATATGATGGCTCTTTGTGTTACGGATGGAACGGGAAAAAATGCAGCTGTACCGGGACTTGCCGTTTACGGGAAGACAGGAACTGCCCAGAATGAAACTGATAAGAGCCACGACTGGTTTTTGGGCTTTGCGGAAAATGAAGAGGGCGAAAAGTCCGTCATTTGCGTAATGCTTGAATATAACGGTGTGGGAAGCTATGAAGCAGCATCTATGGCGGGAAAAGTTTTTTCCTACTGGCTTGGATAAAATGAAAAGTTGCGATTGGAAACTCCAATCGCAACTTTTTTTATTCTGTTACTATATTTTTGCATTCTCTTAAAACTATTCCGGTTTCGCCAAGCTGCCTTAATCCGGTATCTTCGGTTTTTACAAACTTATTGTTTCTGAAAACCACGTTTTCGCAGGATAAAAGGGACATATAGCGCTTGTCGTTTTCGCTGAAGGTGTTTCCTTCGATTACAATATTTTTATGGAAGGGGGCATCGTGCTTTTTAATCTGCGGGTCCGCTATGATAACCGGACCTCCGCAGTATGCAGCTTTTGAAAAATCATTATTTCTGATTGTCACATCCGAAACGGGACCGCTTTCATACCAGCTGTTGGCGTCGCCTGCCATATCAATGGCGCTTCCCATATTGTAGAAGGTGCAGTTTTCAATTAATGTTTCCTTACTTGTGGCAATCAGGAAGCCTCTCGGCCTGTTAAAGCCGCAGCGGCAGTTTTCGATATGTACCTTTGGCATACGGCTGTGATTTTCAAATACATTACCTTCCTTCATATCGGGGGCAAGGGGCTCTTCTGTTTCCAGTATAAAATGTTTTTCTGAAATTGTGCGGGAAGATTTAACGGTGTATTCAGCATAGGGAAGAAGGCTTTCATTGTCACAAAGGCGGATTTTGTCACCTTTCCTGAATACGTTTATTCCCGCCTGCTGGAAGTGACCGAAGGCAAGGAGGACGGAAGTGTCCGAAAGACGCTTAACCACGGGGGCATAAATTCCGTGAATATTGGCAGAGTCATCCATCATACTTTCAAAACGGCAGTTTTTGATGTGGAGGAGACCTGAGCAGTTTACAAAATGGGTGGCATCTGCATCGACGGAGAGCATTCTGCCTTCGCCGGGAAGTGCCTGCACATTGTCCAGAGTGATGTTTTCTGATAAGCTTGCGATAACGCCCATTGAAAGGGTATGGGTTAAAAGGATACCACAGAGTGTTATATCTTTGCATTCCGTAACGTAAATGCCGGGATATTTTCTGTCGTTGTGGGTACAAAGCCAGTAGCGGCCCACCTTGTGGCGGTATTTGAAATCGCCTTGGAGACGAAGCACGTTTTTCTCCGGCTTTGATGCCTTTAAGTAGCGGTGTAAAAACGCCATAAAGGTTTTGTCCTCTACACCTGATACATTGGCAAAATAGGTGGGAGTACCAAGTGCCGGGCCTTTTATTTCGGGGTCAAATTCATTTACAAGAAACTTCTTTGTCACGTTTTCCCATCCGTCACCGTAAAAGCGAAGGGCGTTTTCCGCTATGTCAACGTGGAAAATATCCTCGTTATATTCGAGGTTTATGAAGTCATCGCCGGCATCGGTGATTTTAGCCTCGAAATACATGGGCTCAGAGTAGTCTATTGAGAGATTTTTAACCGTCACATCGGTGCAGGAGTCAATTACGAAAGGAGACATTTTACCGTGGAAAATAAGACTGGCTCCCTCGCCGTCGATTGTTATATGATTTAAGTTTTTAAGAAGAAAGGCGATGGGCTTTCTGCTCCAGTCATTATTGGGGACAAAGTACTCTGCGCTTTCGGCAAAATCCGGATAAAAATGCAGCGTTTTGCCGCCGAGCATTAAGGTATCTCCGTCCTTTAAGGCAGTAACTGCCGAAAGAACGGACAATGTCATATCTTCATTTGCCGAAGAAATGAGAAAATCTTTCAAGTAAATGTTCATAGCTTGGCTCCTTTTTGGTATATCGTATAAAAATATATTACAACAAAACCTAAGTAAAAACAACAGTTTTTTGAATTTTTTGAAAATTTAGGAATAAATTATGTTTGACTTAA
>JAUNRD010000392.1 GCA_030535815.1 Clostridia bacterium | reverse complement strand
CACTCTACATTACTTACGAGCAGGTGCTACGTTTCCTTATGGACTACATTGATGGCGACACATACTACAAGACACGTTATCCCGAACATAACCTTGTACGCACCGCTGCGCAATACAAACTGCTCACAAGCATGGAAGAGCAATACTCCGAAATGCAGAATATAGTAAAAGAGCTTCTTAAGTAATATAACTATTATTATTTTAGTGTTTCCTCAATCACAAACACAGGAAACAATCAATAAAAAAACGAGAGCCGCAGCTCTCGTTTTTTATTATAAATAAGGTATTTTTACTTAATAACACCAAGCTCTTTACCAACCTTGATGAATGCAGCAATAGCCTTGTCAAGATGCTCTTTCTCGTGAGCGGCAGAGAGCTGCACACGAATACGCGCCTGACCTTTGGGAACAACAGGATAGTAGAAACCTGTTACAAAAATACCCTCCTCGGCCATCTTCGATGCAAACACCTGCGAAAGTTTAGCATCGTAAAGCATTACCGCACAAATAGCCGACTGGGTAGGCTTAATATCAAAGCCCGCAGCCAACATCTTCTCGCGGAAGTAAGTAACATTATCCTGCTGCTTAGTATGCAGCTCGTTGCTCTCGGCAAGCATCTTGAACACCTCGATAGAAGCACCCACCACCGAAGGAGGAATAGAATTCGAGAAAAGATAAGGACGCGAACGTTGGCGCAACATATCTATAATCTCCTTGCGACCTGTAGTAAAGCCACCGACAGCACCACCAAAAGCCTTTCCAAGAGTACCGGTAAAAATATCGATGCGGCCGTAGCAATCGAACTGCTCGGCAACACCGCGACCGGTCTTTCCAACAACACCCGCCGAGTGGCTCTCGTCCACCATCACAAGTGCATCATATTTTTCGGCAAGCTCACAGATTTTATCCATCGGAGCCACGTTGCCGTCCATCGAGAACACACCGTCGGTAGCAATCACGCGGAAACGTTGAGCCTGAGCCTCTTGCAAGCAACGCTCAAGGTCGGCCATGTCCGCATTTGCATATCTGTAACGCTGAGCCTTGCACAGACGCACGCCGTCGATGATAGAAGCGTGGTTCAAAGCATCGGAAATAATAGCATCTTCGGCAGTAAACAAAGGTTCAAAAACACCACCGTTAGCATCGAAACAAGCAGCATAGAGAATAGTATCCTCTGTGTGGAAAAAGTCCGAAATTGCCTTCTCCAGCTGTTTGTGCAAGTCCTGTGTTCCGCAGATGAAACGTACCGATGACATTCCGAATCCACGTGCAGCCATTGCATCCTGCGCAGCCTTTATAAGGCGGGGGGAATTAGAAAGACCAAGATAGTTGTTGGCACAGAAGTTCAACGCCTTTGAGCCATCGGCGAGGGTAATCTCGGCCGACTGTGACGATTCAATATTACGCTCTTTTTTGTAAAGACCGGCCTCTTCAATGGCAGCCAGCTCATCTTTTAAATACTGTTGAAATTTACCGTACATATTATTATTATTTAATAGGTTTTTTTCTTTATATGCTTACGCCCCACAAAATTACTTTTTTCATTTAAAAATACGAAAGATTTTTTATAAAAAAACAGTCAAATTCACACAGTTATATTTTGTGTTTTTTTACTCCCTGTCGCTAAAATATATCTTTTCTATTTTGAAAGGTACTCCACCTGTGGACCAGAATCCGAGAATATACACATGCTCAGCTTCGAATCTTTTCGTTTTTTCTTTGTTTCTTACAATTTTGTCGGTGGCAATTACCAAACGCTTCTTGCCGTTAAAATCAAATGTTGCACAGTCGCTCCAATAGTTGTTTGTGTCGAACAGACGGAACGACAGCCCGCAATTATCGCCACCGCTGACCTCTACGATAAGGTTTTTGTGTTTGGTAAGGTCGAGGGCCTTGCTGTATCGCCATCCTGCAAAGCCATACTTTCCGGTGGTGGCTGTGCAGTTTTTTTCGTCGAATGTACCTTTGTCCCAGATAGAGGGGTCGAATGCTCCTTTTTTCAATGGAAAAGTTGTTGCTTCAATGCTTATGGTACAACTTTTCTCTTTGCCACGTGCGCCTTTAAAGGTTGCTGTAAGGGTGGTTGTGCCGTCTTTTGTCGCAGTTATTCGCCCTTTCTCTATCGAAATTATATTTTTGTCGTAGTTACTATATGTTGCTTGCAAGGAAACATCCTCTGTGTGGTCGTCCTTGAAGCGTGCGATAAGCTCCATGCTGCGGGTGTTTCCTGTTAGCAGCGTGGCGCTGTTGCCGCATGAAAATTCTATATTTTCGGGCGTTAGCGACTCTTCGCTGTATTTTGTGAAATTCTCGTCATAGAATGT